>DATEZX010000239.1:0-11013 GCA_035255225.1 Candidatus Limnocylindrales bacterium | reverse complement strand
GACCATGACCTGCCGGAGCGCGTCGCCGAGGTACGTCAGCGGCATGACCGTGGCGACGCCGCGGAGCCAGGTCGGGAGGATCTCGAGCGGGAAGAAGATCCCGGACAGGAACATCAGCGGGAACTGGACGATGCTCGTCATCCCGTTCGCGGCCTCCTCGGTCCGAGCGAACGAGGCGAGCACGTAGCCGATGGACACGAACGTCACGGCGCCGAGGGCCACGAGGCCGGCGATCTCGAGCCAGTTGCCGGCCACCTGCACCCCGAGGGCCTGGACCCCGATCCCGACGATGAGCGCGGTCTGGATCGCGGCCAGCACGAGCCGGACGACGATGTTCGAGGCGACCAGGGTCCAGCGCGGCAGGGGCGTCACGAACAGGCGCTTGAGGATGAGCTTCTCGCGCTGCTGGACGAGCGGGATCGCCGCGAAGACCCCGAGCTGCATGAGCGCCATGGCCAGGATGCTCGGCACGAAGTACGAGACGTTCGACAGCTGCTCGGTCTGGATCGACGCCGAGGTGACGGCGAGGACAGCCGGCTTGCCGCTCAGCGAGAGGTTCGTGGCGCTGACCACGGCGTTCGCCACCTGGGTGATCGTCTGGAGGGCGGTCGTCCGGGTCGGGTCGGTGTAGACCGTCAGGGCCACCGGCGTCGGCGAGGCGCCCTGCGAGGCACCGGCGACGGCTGCTCCGAGGCCGCTCGGGACGACGATGATCCCGGCCAGGTCTCCCCGCTTCATCGCAGCCTGCTCGGCGTCGAGCGTGCCGTCATGGAGCGTGACGACCCCGGAATGGTCGAATGCGACGCGGAGCTCGGCGGCCGCGGGAGTCCCGTCCTGGTCGACCCAGCCGAGGTCGTAGTTCGGGGTCCCGGAGCCGGAGAAGATCGTCCCGAACAGGATGACGAACGTCACCGGGAAGGCGAGCGTCCAGAAGAGGGCCGCGCGGTCGCGCAGGAAGCTCCGCAGGTTGGCCAGGCTGAGCGCTCGGAAGCTGCGCACGTCGCCTAGTCCCGCAGCGCGCGGCCGGTGAGGGCCAGGAAGACGTCCTCGAGCGTCGCCCGGCGAACCAGCAGGTTGTCGGGTTCGCCGCCGACCCGCGCGCAGGCGGCCAGGAGGCCGCTGATCGTCTCGGGGACGTCGCGCGTGTAGAGGACCGTCGCGCCGTCCTCGTGCGAGACACGGGCGACGGCCGGCAGCGCCGCGAGGTCGGCGTCGGCCAGGCCGGCGAGCGTGTCGAACTGGATCGCCCGCTCGTGGAACCGCCGGCTGATCAGCTCCTCGGGGGTCCCGATGTCCAGCAGCCTGCCGTGGTCCATGATCGCGACCCGGTCGCAGATCGCCTCGGCCTCCTCGAGGTAGTGGGTCGTCATGAGGACGGTGCGGCCCTGGCGCTTCAGGTCCAGGATCGTGTCCCAGAGGCTGCGTCGGGCCGCCGGATCGAGGCCTGTCGTGGGCTCGTCGAGGAAGACGACCTCGGGATCGTTGACGAGCGCCAGGGCCACGGACAGGCGCTGCCGTTGGCCGCCCGAGAGGTTCTTCGACTGGGCCTTCCGCTTCTCCTCCAGGTCCAGTGCGGCCAGCAGGTCCGCGGCCGGCACGCGGCGGCGGTAGAAGCTCGAGAACAGGGCCAGCAGCTCCTCGACCGTCAGCTGTGGGAAGAGGGCCGCCGTCTGGAGCTGGGCGCCGATCCGCTCCTTGATCGCGACCGCCTGGCGGGCCACGTCGAGGCCGAGCACGCGGAGCTCGCCGGCGTCCGGGGCGTGGAGGCCCTCGAGCATCTCCATCGTCGTGGTCTTGCCCGCGCCGTTCGGCCCGAGCAGCCCGAAGATCTCGCCGGCCGCGACATCGAACGAGATGCCGTCGACGGCCCGGACGTCACCGTACGACTTGCGGACGTCGCGAACCTCGATCGCCGGGCCGCCGGTCAGCCGGTCGGTCCGAATGGCCGCGTCAGCGGCCGCCCGCACTCCGGCCTCCGGCCGAGTCCCCGGCCCCGGGCGTCTCGCCCGACCGGCGGGCCCGCGTTCGCCCGAGCGCCTCGCCGAACGTGGCGCCGTCGGCGTCGAACAGCCGCTCCGCGAGCTCCCGGCCGGCGCGTCGCGTGAGCGGGCGCAGGAGGTTGTCCAGCAGGCCGCCGACCGCGATGCCCAGGTCACGCTCGCGCCGCTTCGGTGCCCGGTCCTCGACGTAGCTCGCGAAGTCTCGCTCAAGGGCCCCGCGAACCTTGTCGCCGTCCGGGCCGAGCCTGCGGAGCGTCTTCTCGATCTCGTCGGGGAGCATTGACTTCGGCAGCTCCGCCTCGGGGCCGAAGACGGCGCGCCGGAGCCCGCGGACGACGCGCCGGGGTCCCCCGAGCAGGAGGAACGCCGCGCCAGAGGCGGCGCCCGCCATCTTGACCGGCTCGCGCCGGATGCGGGCCGGGATGTCGACCGCGGCGCGTGCCGAGGCCTCGAGCCGGACGGCCTCCTCGGCCAACCCGTCGCGAGCGGCTACGACTTCGGCGCGAGCGGTACTCGTGCGCGGACCCACTCGATCGTCTCCTTCGCCTGCTCGATCGACTGATCGGGCATGAACTTCGCCTTGAGAGCCTCGCCGTCGATGCCCGTTCGGGCGACCCCGATGCCGGACAGGATCGGCCAGGCGACGAGGCCCGCCAGGACACCCAGTGCCACACCCACCTGCGGCGAGATCGACGCGGCCGTGATGATGCCGAGGATCGCGCCCAACGCGGCAGCGCCAACCGCCGCACCGATGGCCGCCCCGCCGCCGGACCGGATGCGGGCCACGAAGCCAAGGATGGCCCCGACGATCACGAGCGCGACGACGGCTGCGACCGACGCTCGCCAGGCCGGGTCGACCGTGGGGAAGACCTGATCGCCCAGCGCTGACCAGCCTCGATGCGTGAGGTCGAAGCCGAGGACCAGCGCGGCGACGATCCCGATGCCGAGCGCGACGCCGACATCCCGGCCGAGGCGGCGCCCGGGAACCCCGACGGCGAGGAGGCCGAGCACCAGCGCCAGGTCGAGGAGCAGCAGGACGCCGTGGAGGACGCCCCAGCCGATCGATCCGAACAGCCACTCGCCGAGGAACAGGATCCCGCCGAGGAACAGCAGCAGCGCGGCGAGGAACGCCAACCCGAGCGCGGCGAGCGCGAGCCCGACGAGGCGCTTGACCTCGTCGACGATCTCGCTCGCCTCGGCGCGGGCGAGCGCGATGTGGGCACGGGCGAGGCGCCTGGCCGCCTCGATCGTCGCGTTGAGCTGCTGGCGCAACCCGGGCGGGGCCTGCTGGTCCACGTCACCTCTCGTTTGGGGGAGCGCGGCTCATCCTACCAGCGCCCGGGTACCCTGCCGGGATGCGCGCGATCGAGGTTGCCCAGATTCTGACGGTCGGATCCGAGCTGACGACGGGCGAGACCCGCGACACGAACGCCGGTGATCTGGCGGGTGAGCTCACCGAAGCCGGCGTCGTCGTCGAGCGCCTCGTGGCGTTGCCCGACGATCTCGCCGCGGTCCGCGATGTCGTCGCGGCGGCGCTCGGCCGGGTCGATCTCGTCGTCGCGACCGGCGGCCTCGGACCGACGCCGGACGACCTCACCCGGGAGGCCATCGGGGCGGCCATCGGCGAGGAGGCGGCCGTCGACCCGGAGCTCGAGGGCTGGCTGCGCGGGCTGTTCGAGCGCCGTGGCCTGCCGTTCGTCGAGGCCAATCGCAAGCAGGCCTGGCTGCTCCCGTCGGCCACGGCGGTCCCAAATCCCAACGGGACCGCCCCGGGCTGGTGGGTCGACCGGCCCGACGGCCGGGTCGTCGTCGCCCTTCCCGGGCCACCGCGCGAGATGCGCCCGATGTGGCACGACTGGGTGCTGCCCCGCCTCGCGGCGCGCGGCCTCGGGCGGCCGATGACGACGGTCACGCTCCGCACGACCGGCATCGGGGAGTCGCTCATCGCCGACCGCCTCGGCCCGCTCCTGGCGCGGGACGCCGAGCCGCTCGTCGCCACCTACGCCCGAGCCGACGCGGTCGACGTCCGGATCTCGGCCCATGAGCGGGCCGGTTGGGACGCGGCGGCCGCGGTGGCCGAGACAGAGCGCGCCGTGACGGCCGCGTTGGGCGACCATGTCTGGGCCCGCGGCGACGTGACCTGGCCGGGGGCGATCGGCGACGCACTCGACCGGCGGGGCTGGCGCGTCGCGGTCGTCGAGGTCGGCACCCGCGGCTCGGTGGCGTCGCTGCTCGGCGAGGGCCTCGGCGAGCGGCTGACGTTTGCGGAGAGCCTGGCCGCGCGCCCGGCGGCGCACGACGGCCATCCCGCCGACCTGCCACACCTCGCGACCCGGGTCGCGCAGCTCGGGCCGGCCGACGTTGGGCTGGCAGTCGAGGCGCGGCCCCGCCGCGGCGACACGGCCGTCTCGGTCGCCATCGAGGATCCGCGGGGCGGGCACCACGAGCGACGGCTCGTGTTCCTCGACGGTCCGGCGGGTCGGGGTCGCGCCGCGCTCGCGGCCGCGGCGATCCTCCTCGCTCGGCTGCGGGCCGAGCCCTAGCCCGCGGGCCGAGCCCTGGCCCGCGGGGCCAGCGGAGCCTTGCGGCGCCGGGTACCTTGTGCCGGACCCGCGCCCGGGATTCGTGGCCGCGGCCCGCGGAGGATCGATGCGCCTGACCGTCCTGGGTACCGGAACCGCGCGTCCGGTGCCGGACACCCCCGCCTCGGGCGTGCTCGTCCAGACCGCCTCCACGAACGTCCTGTTCGACATCGGGAGCGGCGTCGCCTCGAAGCTCGAGGCGACCATCGGCGCGCTCAGCCTCAGCGGTCTCGTCGTCGGCCATTACCACGCCGACCACTGGATCGACATCGCCCCGCTTCGCTACCGCTTCCCGTGGGGCGAGCCCCCGGCCCGCCCGCTGCCCGTCCGCCTGCCGCCGTTCCGGTGGCGCGACCAGGTCGACCGGCTGGCGCTCGCGATCGGTGAGCGCGAGGGCTTCTTCGACATCGCCTTCGCCATCGAGCCCTACGAGTCGGGCGTCCCGTTCCAGATCGGCGACCTGACCATCACCCCGCACCCGGTCGGCCACTACATCCCGGCCTGGTCGATGAACATCGTGGGCCCGGGCGGGACCCGGATCGTGTATGCCGGCGACATGGGCCCCTCGGAGTCGGTCGTCGACCTCGCCCGCGGCGCCGATCTCCTGATCCTCGAGGCGACCCTCGAGTCAGCCGCGATCGACGATGCCCGTCGCGGCCACCTCTCGACCGAGGAGGCGATCGATCACGCCCGCCGAGCCGGCGTGCCGCAGGCCCTGCTCGTCCACTACCACTCCGACCGGCGGGCCCAGATCGCGGCCCTGTGCGAGGCCTCGGGCGTGCCGATCCGGCCAGCCACGCCCCTGCTGTCGATCGAGGTCGGCCCGGCTACCGGCGAGGCGCCGGGTCCTGCCGATCAGGAGATCGTCAAGACCGGCTGACCGGCGCCCTGCGCTGCCCGGACGCTCATCCGCGCGGCGATCGTCCGGGCGACGTCGGTGAAGGCGCGCGCGGCTGGGCCTGGCTCGCGCTGGGCGACCGCCGGCACGCCGACGTCACCGCCCTGCCGAACCGTGATGTCGAGCGGGATCCCGCCGAGCAGCTCGAGGCCGTGCTCACGTGCGAACCGCTCGCCGCCGCCGCGCCCGAACAGCTCGATCGACTCGCCGCAGTGGGGACAGATGAGAGCCGTCATGTTCTCGACGATCCCGAGCACCGGGACGCTCATGCGCTTGAACATCGCCAGCGCCTTCTCGACATCGAGCAGGCTGACCTCTTGCGGGGTCGTCACCAGGACGGCGCCCGAGATCGGGACGGCCTGGGCGAGCGTCAGCTGGGCGTCGGACGTCCCGGGTGGCAGGTCGACGACGAGGTAGTCGAGGTCGCCCCAGTCGACGTCGCGCAGGAACTGGGTGATCGCGCCACCGACGAGCGGCCCTCGCCAGATGATCGGCTGGCCCTGCGGCACGAAGAACTGGATCGAGATCGCCTTCACGCCGTGCCGGCTCAGCGGCACGATCTTGTTGTCGTCGCTCTTGCCGGGCTGGCCGTCGAGGCCGAGCATGAGCGGCACGTTCGGGCCGGTGATGTCGGCGTCGAGGAGGCCGACACTCGCCCCATCGCGGGCGAGGGCCACGGCGAGGTTGACCGCCACGGTGCTCTTGCCGACGCCGCCCTTGCCGGACGCGACGGCGACGACGTTCTTGACGTTCGGCAGGAGCTGCTCGGCGCTCCGCGGCGTCGCCCGCCGGACCGAGGCGCCCCACGTCACCTCGACCGCGGTGACCCCGAGCGGGTCGAGGGCCGTCCGGACGCGGGACTCGATCTCGTCCTTGAGCGGGCAGGCCGGCGTCGTGAGCTCGATCTGGAAGGCGACCGCGGTGCCCTCGACCCGCAGGTCGCGGACCATGTTGCGGGTCACGAGGTCGCCGCCGAGCTCCGGCTCCTGGACGTGGCGCAGGGCTTCCATGACGGCGGCTTCGGTGACGGCGGGCATTGCTCGGCGAGTCCCTCGGTCGGCTGCGGTTTCTGGCGGCGGATGCGTCGATATCCTAGCCGGAAGTCGCCCGAGACCCTGCCCGTCGTCGGCCGACCCGCCGGGATGCGCACCCGCATCTGCGAAGGGTCACGGATATCGTTGCGTGGGCATGGCTGGGCTTCGATTCTCGTCGCTGTGGCGATGCTCGGCGGTGGGATTCCGTGGTTTGACACCGTGCTCCGGCCGCGAATATCCTCGGCCCCTCGGAACGCCCCCGCCCGGCCGGCAAGCCGGGCCCCGCCGTTCCGGCTGGAGGGTCCGCCGCTACCCGTGGCCGACGTCGCCGTCCGCCTCACCCAGCTGACCAAGCGCTTCGGGGGCGATGCCCAGGGTCGCCGAGTCGCCAAGTCCGTCGGCGCGGAGCCCGGCAGCGTCGTCGTCGCCGTCGATCACATCGACCTCGAGGTCCACGACGGCGAGTTCTTCAGCCTCCTCGGGCCGTCGGGCTGCGGCAAGACCACGACCCTCCGGATGATCGGCGGCTTCGAGCAGCCGACCTCGGGCCTGATCGAGTTGGCTGGCCAGGACGTGACCTGGCTGCCGCCGTACCAGCGGAACGTCAACACCGTCTTCCAGAACTACGCGCTCTTCCCGCACCTCACCGTGTTCGAGAACGTCGCCTTCGGCCTCCGACGACGCAAGGTCGACCAGGCCGACATCAGGCACCGGGTCAGCGACATGCTCGCGCTCGTCGAGCTGCCGGGCTACGAGCGCCGGAAGCCCGGTCAGCTGTCCGGCGGACAGGCTCAGCGGGTCGCGCTCGCGCGGGCGCTCGTCAACCGGCCGGCGGTGCTCCTCCTCGACGAGCCCCTGGGCGCGCTCGACCTGAAGCTGCGGAAGCAGATGCAGGTCGAGCTCAAGCGCATCCAGAAGGAAGTCGGGATCACCTTCATCTACGTCACCCACGACCAGGAGGAGGCGATGACGATGTCCGATCGCATCGCCGTCATGAACCACGGCCGCTACGAGCAGCTCGGCGAACCCGAGGTCCTGTACGAGCGACCGCGGACGCGCTTCGTGGCCGGCTTCCTCGGCGTGTCCAACCTCCTGCCGGCCAGGCGCGCCGGTGCCTCGAATGGCTACGCCTTGTTCCGCCTCGAGGACGGCTCGCCGGTCCGCATCTCGGCGGCGACCGTCGAGGGCCAGACGGAGCCGCTCGCGATCGGCGTCCGGCCCGAGAAGATCCGGATGTCGGAGACCGGGACCGATGTCACGCCGCAGCTCAACCGCCTGTCAGGCGTCATCGTCGACGCCTCGTACATCGGGGTCAGCACCCAGTACATCGTCGAGCTGCCGGACGGTCACCGGGTGACCGTCTACGAGCAGAACGTCGAACGAGCCACGAAGTCGGAGCTGTGGGCCCGCGGTGAGGCCGTCCAGCTGGCGTGGCTCCCAGAGCACTCGTTCGTGGTCGGCGCAGGTGGCGCCACCGCCGATTCAGCCACGGAGGACCCGACATGAGCACTCGCCATCTCCCCACCGCCGAGGAGCTGACCGGGAAATCGGCGGCGCTGACGCGCCGTCGCTTCCTCCAGGGCAGCGCGCTCGTCGGCTTCGGCGCCTTCCTGGCCGCCTGCGGCGCGGGCGCCACCGAGAGCCAGGTCCCGGCGACGCCCTTCGTCCCGACCGCCCCGCCGGCCGCGACGCCGCAGCCGGGGACGCCGACCCCGCTCCCCTCCCCGACCGGGCCGCTGCAGTTCGCCAACTGGCCCGCCTACATCGACTTGACCGGCAAGGCAGGCGACGCCGGCGTCTACGCAAAGGGCTCGTCGCCGACGATCGAGCAGTTCAAGACGAAGTACAAGGTCGACGTCAACTACGTCGAGGCGATCGAGGAGAACAAGGGCTTCTACGCCAAGATCCAGCCGCTGCTCCAGGCGGGCACCCCGACCGGCTGGGACCTCATCGTCATCACCGACTGGCTGGCGGCCAAGGTCATCAGCAAGGGCTGGGCCGAGCAGATCATCCACGACGACGTGCCGAACGCCGTCGCGAACCTCCAGGACTCCCTCAGGAACCAGACCTGGGACCCCAACAACGACTACCACTTCCCATGGCAGTCGGGCATGACCGGCATCGGCTTCAACACCATTCAGCTCAAGTCAGCAGGGATCGCCGCCCCCAAGAGCCTCAAGGACCTGTGGGCCATCAAGCCCACCAAAGTCAGCTTCCTGACGGAGTCGCGCGACACCTTCGGCCTCGGCCTGCTCAAGCTCGGCAAAAGCGCCGACCCGTCGACCACGACCACTGCCGACCTCCAGGCCGTCCACGACGACATCAAGCCGCTGGTCGAAAAGGGCCTGATCATCGTCGGCAACGAGTACCTGAAGAACTTCGCCAGCAAGACGACCTGGGCGGCCATGGTCTGGTCGGGCGACCTTGCCTCCTCGGGCACCGAGGGCGACACGTTCCAGGTGCCCGAAGAGGGCGTGATGATCTGGACCGACAACATGGTCATCCCCAAGGGCGCGGTCAACAAGTACACGGCCGAGCTGATGATCAACTTCGTCTACGACCCAGTAATCGCAGCCCAGATCGAGGACTACGTCTACTACGTCTGCCCGGTCAAGGGCGCCGACGTCGAGATCAAGAAGCTCGATCCGAGCGCGGCGACGAATCCACTCCTATTCCCGACGCCCGACATGGTGGCGAAATACCACAACTGGCAGTTCCTAAGCCCGGACCTCGAGTCGACGCTCGATTCGCTCTATCTCGACCTGACCGGCGGTTGATCAGGGCAGCGGCCTGACCGATGACGGCGATCGGGGCAACTGCCCCACGCCCCGGGATGTGGCGGCGCCGGCTGTTCGGCGTGGCGCCGTACGTCCTGGCCGCGCCCGCCCTGCTCTGGCTGGTCTACTTCTTCGTCTGGCCGGCCCTCCAGATGTTCCTGATGTCGATCTCGTCAGGGACGCTGGACAGTGGTTTTCAGGTGACCGGCACACTCAAGTCCTACTCCCAGGCGCTGACGAGCTTCTCGACGCAGTGGGGCAACTCACTGCTGTATGGCGGGATCAGCACGGGGCTCGACTTCCTGATCGGGTTCCCGGTCGCCTACACCATCGCCTTCCGCGGCGGGCGGTACAAGAACCTGCTGCTGTTCCTCGTCATCGCGCCGTTCTTCACGAGCTTCCTCATCCGGACCATCAGCTGGCAGATCCTGCTCGGCGACGAGGGCCCGGTCCTGTCCTTCCTCAAGCACACCCTCGGGATCCTGCCGGTCGACTTCTCGATCCTGTACAGCCCCGTCGCGGTCATCTCGGGCCTGACCTACAACTTCCTGCCGTTCATGATCCTGCCGCTGTACGTCGCCCTCGAGAAGATCGATTTCAAGCTCCTCGAGGCGTCGGGCGACCTGTACGGCACCCGCTGGGCGACGTTCCGGCGGGTCACCTTCCCGCTCGCCTTGCCGGGCGTCTTCGCGGGCTCGATCCTGACCTTCATCCCGGCGATGGGCGACTACATCAACGCCGAGCTCCTGGGCAGCCCGAAGACGCGGATGATCGGCAACGTCATCCAGGGTCGGTTCCTCCAGTCGACCGACTACCCGATCGCGTCGGCGCTGTCATTCCTGCTCATGGCCGGGATCCTCATTGCCGTCCTGATCTATGCCCGCGCCCTTGGGACCGAGGAACTGACGGGATGACAGCGGCGGCGCAGGCCGGGGTGACGGCGGGGGGCCTGACCCGGCGTCGGCTTGGACGCTCGATCGGCAACGGGGTGCTGCCCGGCTTCACGCTGCTGGCGATGGTCTACCTGCTCATCCCGATCGTCGTCATGATCGTGTTCTCGTTCAACGACTACCAAGGCAAGTTCAACTACATCTGGCATGGCTTCACCCTCAAGGCCTGGGAGTCGCCGCTGGCCTGGCCCGGCCTGCCCGACGCGATCAAGCTCAGCCTGACGATCGCCGGGCTGTCGACGCTCTTCTCGACGATCCTGGGGACGATGCTCGGCCTGGCCCTGACCCGCTACCAGTTCCGCGGTCGCGGCTGGATCAACGGCCTGATCTTCCTGCCGATGGCCTCGCCCGAGATTGTCCTCGGGGCCAGCCTCCTGACCCTGTTCATCAACATCGGGCTGGGAACGGGGATCACGCCGCCGGGGCTGACGCTTCTGCCGAAGGGCACCCTGTCGCTCGGCTTCGGGACGATCCTGATCGCCCACATCATGTTCAACATCAGCTACGTCGTGGTCACGGTGAAGGCCCGAGTCTCCGGCTTCGACCGCCGCCTCGAAGAGGCGGCCATGGACCTCGGGGCCAACGAGTGGACGACCTTCTGGCGGGTGACCTTCCCGCTCATCTTCCCGGGCATCCTCGCCGCAGCGCTGCTGGCGTTCTCGCTGTCGATCGATGACTTCGTCATCACGAACTTCGTGTCGGGCACGAGCTTGACGTTCCCGATGTGGGTCTACGGCGTCATCCGCAACGCCCTGCCGGCCCAGATCAACGT
>DATEZX010000238.1:0-3414 GCA_035255225.1 Candidatus Limnocylindrales bacterium | reverse complement strand
GAGGAGGTCGCCGGCGCCTGGCTCGTCGAGCTCTTCGGGCTGCCGGCGGGTTCGAGTGTCGGGTTCGGCACGGGCGCGACGATGGCGACGTTCACGGCTCTGGCCGCCGCGCGCCATCGCGTGCTGCAGCGCGCCGGCTGGAACGTCGAGGACGACGGCTATGTCGGCGCGCCGGCGATCGAGGTCGTCGTCGGCGACGAGGCGCACGCGACGATCTTCGTGTCGCTCCAGATGCTCGGGCTCGGCCGAACGCGCCTCCATCGCGTCGCGGCCGACGAGCAGGGCCGGATGCGGCCCGACGCCCTGCGCGAGACCCTGGCGCCGCTCGACGGCCCGATCATCGTGTGCGCCCAGGCCGGCAACGTGAACACCGGCGCGTTCGATCCGATGGGGCCGATCGTCGAGGCGGTTCGCGCGAAGCCGAATGCGTGGCTGCACGTCGACGGCGCATTCGGGCTGTGGGCGGCGGTCGTGCCCGCGCTCTCCGATCGCGTGGCGGGTCTCGCGGGAGCTGACTCGTGGACGACCGATGCCCACAAGTGGCTGAACGTGCCGTACGACTGCGGGATCGCGATCGTGCGCGAGCCGGCGTGGCAGGAGCGCTCGATGGCGCTGACCGCGGCCTACCTGCTCGCGGCGGATCGAGAGCGGGATCCCTACGACTGGGTCGCCGAGGGGTCGCGTCGAGCCCGCGGCACGACGGTCTACGCGGCGCTCCGATCGCTCGGGCGGCGAGGCCTGGCCGAGCTCGTCGAGCGTGACTGTGCGTGTGCCCGGCGGTTCGCCGCGGAACTCGCGGGGGTGCCCGGCATCCGCGTCCTCAACGACGTCGTGCTGAACCAGGTCCTCGTCCGCTTCGACGCCGCCGACCCGGCGGACGTGGCCGCGGGCGACGTGCGGACGCGGCGCGTGATCGCGGCCATCCAGCGCGAGGGGACGATGTGGGCCGGTGGCACGACGTGGCACGGCCTCGCGGCGATGCGCATCAGCGTCTCCGGCTGGCGGACGACCGAGGCCGACGTGGACCGCAGCGTCGAGGCCATCGTCCGTTGTGCGGCGGCCGACGGGAGCTGACGCGAGGGACGACGGGGGCTGACGCGAGGGACGACGGGGGCTGACGCGAGGGACGACGGGGCGTAGGATGGCGCGGACGCCCGGACCGGCGCCACGTACGGGGCCCGTCGACGGCACGATCCTTCGTGGTCCGCGATGCAAGGGCCCGCGATGGCTCCCGCGCCGCGGCGAGGAGACGCGGCATGGCCACCGTCACCTTCGAGGACGTCACCAAGCGCTTCGGCGACTTCGTGGCGGTCAAAGACCTCGACCTTGCCATCACCGACGGCGAGTTCATGGTCCTGGTCGGACCGTCGGGCTGCGGCAAGACGACCAGCCTCCGGATGATCGCCGGCCTCGAGGAGGTCTCCTCGGGCACGCTCCGGATCGGCGAGCGGGTCGTCAACGACATCGCGCCCAAGGACCGCGACATCGCGATGGTCTTCCAGAGCTATGCGCTCTACCCCCACATGTCGGTCCGCGACAACATGTCGTTCGGCCTCAAGCTCAAGAAGGTCCCGAAGGCGGAGATCGAGAAGCGCGTCAAGGAGACCGCCGACTTCCTGGGCCTCGACAAGCTCCTGGACCGGAAGCCGCGCGAGCTGTCGGGTGGCCAGCGCCAGCGTGTCGCGCTCGGCCGGGCGATCGTCCGCGAGCCCGCCGTGTTCCTGATGGACGAGCCGCTGTCCAACCTCGACGCGAAGCTGCGCGTCGAGACCCGCGCCAACATCGCCCGGCTCCACCAGCGCCTCGGTACCACGACCGTCTACGTCACCCACGACCAGGTCGAGGCGATGACGATGGGCACCCGGATCGCGGTCATGGACAAGGGCGAGCTCCAGCAGGTCGGCCCGCCGCAGGACCTCTACGACCACCCCAAGAACCTGTTCGTGGCCGGCTTCATCGGCAGCCCGTCGATGAACTTCGTCGACGTGAAGCCGGACGGCGCGAACGTGGCGGGCTCGGGCATGCACTTCCCGATCCCGACGCGATTCGGCCGCCTCGAGAGCGGGCGCGAGCTCGTCGCCGGGTTCCGGCCCGAGCACCTCGACCTCGGTGAGGCGAGCGACGCCGCGGCCATCCGAGCCAAGGCCGACGTCGTGGAGTACCTCGGTGACGAGGAGCTGCTGCACGTGACCGTCCAGGGCCACGAGGGCGACGTCGTCGCCGTCGTCAGCTCCGAGCACCGGGTCAGGCCAGGCGACGTCCTCGACATGAAGCTCCCGCTCGAGAAGCTCCACCTCTTCGATCGCGCCTCCGGCGAGGCACTCGCCTGGACACCCGCCTCGGCCTGAGCTCAGTCCAAGTCGCCCCGAAGCTGCGCGAGGGTCCGCTCGAGCGGCTCGCGTGACGTCGCGGCGTCGAACGGCGACGCCTCGATCGCGGCCGCCAGCGAGAGCCGACCCGCGTTGACCTCGCGTCCCAGCCGGGCGATCTCGAGAAGGGCCGCCAGCTGGTCCTCGACGAACGTCCGATCGCCGACCGCGCCATGGCCCGGCACGACCGGCCCACGGACCAGGTCGAGCAGGCGTGAGACGGTCTCGGGCCAGTCGAGCGGGTAGCCGTCACCGAAGAACGGCGTCGCGCCCTCCTCGAGCAGGTCGCCGGCGAAGAGGACGGCCGCGTCGGGGACCTCGACGACGATGTCGGTGTCGGTGTGGCCCCGGCCGAGGTACCGGAGCCAGACGGCCCGTCCCCCGACGCGGATGCGCGCCGTCTCGGCGAACGATCGGTCAGGCGGGTCGAGGATGACCGCGGCGAGGTCGGCGGCGAGCTCCGGAAGCGAGTCGATGGCCTCGGCGCGAACACGCTCGCCGTGCTCGAGGAGCCGCGGCCCGCAACGCTCGTGGCCCCAGATCGTCGCGGGCCGGAAGGTGTGGTTGCCGAAGGCGTGGTCGTGGTGCCAGTGCGTGTTCACGACCGCGGACACGGGATCGGAGGTCAGGGTTCGAAGGTCCGCCCGGATCTCCTGCGCCTGACGGTCCGTGAGGCGCGTGTCGATGACGAGCGCCTCGCCGTCGCCCAGGACGACGCCGATCTGCTGGTCGAAGAACCGATAGCGCTTGGTGAAGACGCGGTCGCCGATCTCGACCCACGGTTCGGAGCCATCCGTCACCCAGGCATCGTGGCACAGTTCCCGCCGATGGCTGCCTCCAGCGCGGATCGGGTCACCGCGCGCGACGGGACGTCCCTCATGGTCCGTCGCTGGCCGTCCGACGCGGGCTCCGCGTGGGCGAGCGTCGTCCTGGTCCATGGCCTCGCCGAGCACACCGGCCGCTGGGAGCACGTCGGGGCGTGGCTCTCCCGGGCCGGCCTCGACGTCGAGGCGATGGACCTTCGGGGCTTCGGCGCGTCGGGCGG
>DATEZX010000237.1:0-8282 GCA_035255225.1 Candidatus Limnocylindrales bacterium | reverse complement strand
CGAGACGGAGCGGCCTCGCCACACGGCACGGCCCGTTGACCCGTCACCGCCCGTCGACCCGCCACCGCCCGGCCAGACCGTGCCCCCAGCGGAGGCCAGCGCCCAGATCAGCGGATCACCGCCACGTGGGTCCGCGGCCGTCGGCCCCGCACAGTCCGAACCGCGAGCGGCACCCATCGCGGGAGACGCCACCCGTCGCTCAGCCGGCCCGGACCTCTTCGTCGGCCGAGTCCTGGGCGGATCCGCGACTCTGCGCTCGGGCGAATGGCGGCGCCTCGGTCTCGTGCTCCTCGCGTGGCCGCCCATCGGCCTGGCGGCCGCGACCGCGATCGGGCAGGCGACGGGCTGCCTGAGCTACTCGGTGTCGTGCGACAGCGCGGATCGGCTCCTGCCGTGGCTCGCCCAGGCCCTCATCGTCGGACTGCTCCTCGCCAGCCCGTGGCTCGCTGGGCTGCTCGGCGCAGGCACCATCGCGGCGCTCGTGGCCCTGGTGCCAGGCGTCGGGATCCTCACGGCGCTCGGCGGCGCCTCGTCCCCCGAGGGCGGTCCCGTGCTGGCGGGTTGGCTCGCGCTGGCGTGGATGGCCGGCGTGGGCCTGGCCGCGCGGCGTGCCCTGCTCAGCTCCACTGCCGCACCGGGTAGCGGGCCGTGAGCGCCGCGTCGGCACGCGCCGCTGCACGCCGCGGGGGCGACCTCTCCAGCGCGGCCCAGGAGTACCTGCTCGCCCTGCGGACCCTCGCCGGCAACGACGCCCGGATCACCGCGTCCGGTGTGGCGAGGCGCCTCGGCGTGACGACCCAGGCGGCGAGCGAGATGCTCCGACGCCTCGCGGCCGACGGACTCGGCGCGCCCGCGCAGGCCCCGTCGCGGGAGCTCCAGCTCACGCCCGCCGGACGAGCGGCGGCCGACGCGATCTTCCGGCGCCATGCCCTGTGCGAGTGGCTCCTCTCCGAGGTCGTCGGGCTGGGCTGGGCCGAGTCCGACCAGGAGGCCGAGCGCCTGCAGGCGGCGATCTCGCCCCGCGTCGAGGCCCGGCTCGACGAGCTGTTCGGGCATCCGGAGACCTGTCCGCACGGCAATCCGATCGATCTCGAGACCGCCCGCCGGCGACCGGCGGGGATCCCGCTCTCGACCGTGCCGGCCGGGCAGCGGGCGACGATCTACCGGGTCACCGAGGAGGCCGAGGAGGACGCCGGCCTCCTGTCCTACCTCGAGGCCCGGGGCCTGCGGCCGGGTGCCCCGGTGACGATCCTCGCCCGCTCGGAGTCCCTCGACTCGCTGACCCTCGACGGGCCGCTCGGGCGGGCAACGCTCGGACTGCGTCCGGCCGCGCTCATTCGGGTGCTCCAGGGCGAGGCCGACCCGCGACTGTTCCATCGTCCGCCGGCCCGATGAACGTTTCGCGTCCGCTCATCGTCGGATAGCGCGACCGGGACGGCCCGGACGATGGCAAGGCCGGGCCGTCGGGGCAGGGCCGGACCCGTCTGCCCGGTAGACTCCGGGCGTGACCATGCCCCGCGTCCGCATCGCGCCGAGCCCGACCGGGCCGCTCCACATCGGCACCGCCCGGACGGCGCTGTTCAACTACCTCTTCGCCCGCCACACCGGCGGGACCTTCGTCTTGCGACTCGAGGACACCGACGTCGCCCGGAGCACGCTGGCCTTCGAGGAGGACATCCTGGCGGGCCTCGACTGGCTCCGGATCGCCTGGGACGAGGGTCCCGACAGCGCCGGCGGCGCCGATCGCGGCCCCTACGCGCCGTACCACCAGCTGCAGCGCATCGAGCGCCACCGGGCGGCCGCGGCGAACCTCCTCGCCCGCGACCTCGCCTATCCGTGCTACTGCACGCCGGAGGAGCTCGAGGCCGACCGGGAGGCGCAGGCGGCGGCCCACGAGCCGCCGCGCTACGTCGGGCGCTGCGCGAATCTGACCCCGGCGGAGCGCGCCGCCCGGGAGGCCGAGGGTCGCCGCGGCGCCCTGCGTTTCCGGGTGCCACCCGGCGTCGTCGCCTTCGACGACCTCGTCCGCGGCCGGATCGAGATCGACACCGCCAACATCGGCGGGGACTTCGTCATCGTCCGCAGCGACGGCACGCCGCTGTACCACTTCGCGGTCGTCGTCGACGACGCTGACATGGCGATGAGCCACATCATCCGGGGCGAGGACCACATCTCCAACACCCCGAAGCACATCCTCCTGTTCCGGGCCCTCGGCCACGCCGTCCCGGCGTTCGCTCACCTGCCGCTGATCCTCAACCCGGACCGGACGAAGATGTCGAAGCGGAAGAGCCAGACCGCGATCAGCGACTACATCGCCCAGGGCTTCGTCCAGGAGGCCCTCGTCAACTTCCTGGCCCTCCTCGGCTGGTCGACCGGGACCGAGGAGGAGATCCTGACCCTCGACGAGATCGCCGCCCGGTTCGACCTCGACCACGTCCAGAAGGGTGGCGCGGTCTTCGACCGGGAGCGCCTCGAGTGGCTCAACGGCCAGTGGATCCGGCGACTCGAGCCGGACGACCTGATCGACCGCCTGGAGCCGTTCCTGCAGCGCGAGCTCGACGCCGGGCGAATCGACCGGCTGCCGGGGCGCGAGGAGCTGCGGGCCCTCCTGCCGATCATCCAGGAGCGCCTGCCGCGGCTCGACGCGATCGGCGACCTGACGGGCTTCCTGTGGGTCGACCGCCTCGAGCCGGATCCGACGACCATCGTCCCGAAGCGCTGGGACGGGGCCACGACCCGCGAGGCCCTCGCCGAGGCGCGCGCGACCATCGCGGGCTCGGCGTCGCCGGTGACCTTCGAGGCCGACGAGCTCGAGCCGCCGCTGCGGGCCCTCGCCGAGGCCCGGGGCTGGAAGGCTGGCGACCTGTTCATGGCGATCCGCGTCGCCGTGACCGGCCGGACGGCCACACCGCCGCTGTTCGACACCCTGGTCGCCCTCGGTCGAGATCGAACGCTCGGCCGGCTCGACCGGGCCATCGCCCTGCTGTCGTGAGCGCGCTGCCGGCCGGCGCCGGCCGGAGGAGGGGAGTCCGATGCATCCGCTGACCCACGCCGAGGTCCAGGCCTGGCTCGATCGCTACGTCGAGGCCTGGCAGCGTTACGACGCCGAGGCCATCGCGGGGCTCTTCGCCGAGGACGCGACGTACCGATATCAGCCATGGGGCGAGCCGACCGTCGGCCGCGACGCGATCGTCCACGACTGGCTGAACCCCGGTGGCAGCGCCGACGGGCGCGACAAGCCCGGCACGTGGTCGGCCCGCTACGAGCCGTGGGCGGTCGATGGCCGGCGCGCCGTCGTGGTCGGCGAGACGGCGTACTTCACCGATGCCAGCCACGCGGTCGATGAGAAGCGCTACTGGAACAACTGGCTCATCGAGTTCGACGACGCGGGACGCTGTCGATCGTTCGTCGAGTACTACATGCAGCGCAAGAAGCCGGCTGCCCCGGCCGGCTGAGCGGCGACTCGCAGCACCCCGAAGTCGATCCGATGCTCGGCGACCTGCCCGTCTACCCGATCCTGCTGTCGACCGACATGGCCGCCAGCCGGCGGTTCTACCGCGACGTCCTGGGCCTCGACCTGCTGTCCGAGAGCGAGGAGCGGCTCGTCTTCAGGTGCGGCGACGGGACCCGGCTGCTGATCTCGTGGAGCACGGTCGGCACGAGCGACACCCAGACCCAGGTCGCCTGGCGGGTGCCCGACATCCGGGCCGCCATCGCCGACCTGCGGACGCGGGGGGTCCAGATCCAGGAGTACGCCCCACCCGAACCGGAGACCCACGACGGCGTGGCCGACATGGGCCACTCCTGGGCGGCTTGGTTCATCGACCCGAGCGGCAACGTCCTCTCGGTCATCGAGCCGAAGGGCTAGCGACCGGCCGAGCCACGGCGGCGCGGCCGGCCGCTGCGCCTCAGTGCTGGCTGACCTGGAAGCAGGCGACGTCGTACTGCGCGACGACGTGGGTATTCCCTGACGAGATTCCGCCCTGCGCGTCCGGGTTCGCGTAGACCGACTCGGCGTGCGCGAAGCCGGCCGTGTTGAAGCCCGGCGGCGAGCTCGTCTGGTCGGCGCAGTCCTGGCTCGGCTGGCCGGTTCCGGGCGGGTTCGCGGCCAGGGCCGATCCGGCGTACAGCGACAGGGCGAGGGCCGCTGCACTGGTCGCGGCGATGATCCGACGGCGCATGGCTGACCTCCTGAGATGCGGGGTTGCCAGGAGATACGTCACAGCCAGCGCGCCGGATCTCCGTCGTCGATTGATGCGATGGATCTGCAAGGCCAATGCCGCGTTAACAATCGTGGCTATGCTCGGCGGTGATGGCCCGAACGATCCTCGTGGTCGAGGACGAGCCGACGCTGCGCGAGACCGTCGCCGAGGCCCTCGAGACGGAGGGCTTCGAGGTCAGGACCGCCGGCGACGGCCAGACGGCGGTCGCCCGGTTCCGGGAGCACCGACCCGATCTCCTGCTGCTCGACCTCATGCTGCCGGGCATGTCCGGCATGGACGTCTGCCGGATCGTCCGGGCCGAATCGAGCGTCCCGATCGTCATGCTCACCGCACGCGACTCGGAGGTCGACAAGGTCGTCGGCCTCGAGATCGGCGCCGACGACTACGTCACGAAGCCGTTCAGCCTGCGTGAGCTGTCGGCCCGGATCCGGGCGATCTTCCGGCGCGGCGACCAGCTCACCGCGGCCCAGCTGCCGCCGCTCGTCGAGCTCGGCCCGATCCGGGTCGACCTCGCCGGGCATCGGATCCTGCGCGACGGTCACAACGTGCCGGTCAAGCCGAAGGTCTTCGAGCTGTTGACGTTCCTGCTCCGCCACCCCGGCCAGGTCATGACCCGAGACCAGCTCCTGGAGCACGTCTGGGGCTACGACTACCCGGGCGAGACGCGGACCGTCGACGTCCACGTCCACTGGCTCCGCTCGGCGATCGAGTCCGATCCCACCAATCCCGTACTCATCGAGACAGTCCGCGGCGTCGGCTACGTCCTGCGCCGCGCGGCCTGAGCTCGATCGATCCGCCGGGCCCGACGCCCGGCATGACCGGCCTCGCCGCGGCCCGACGCCCAGCCTGACCGGCACGCGATGTTGACGCGGGGACAGCCGGGTGTTGATCCGGGGCCGCGATCGTGGCGGCCATGATGAATCCACCGTTCCGGACCGAGGTCCAGCAGCTGCGCCGCTGGTCCGGCGACTCGATCGACCCCGCGTCGTTCGACACCGTCGCCACGCCGCTCGATGACCCTGGCGCGCGGCGCCAGGCGGCCGAGGTCGATGCGATCGTCGGCCATCTCTCGCCCATCCGGTCGCGCTCCTGCCTCCTGGCGTCGTTCGCCCGCGAGGCCAGCCCCTCCGAGCCCGTTCGCACCGCCTATGCCATCCGCTGGCTGGAGCTGGGTCCCAGGATCGTGGCCACCGGGGTCGCTCGCTCCCGGCGCCGTCGAGTCATGCGCCCTCTCCTCCGGGGCCGCTCCTGAGGCCGCGGCGGGCCGCAGAGGTACCGGCCCGCCCCGGCCCCCGGGACCCCTCCCGCTCCCGGCGTGGGATCAGAGGACCCGGCTGAGGACCTCCCAGGCCAGCCAGGCCACGATCGCGGAGGCCGGGATCGTCAGGATCCAGGCCACGACGATGTTCCCGGCGACACCCCACCGCACGGCGGAGAACCGGTCGCTCGCCCCGACGCCCATGATCGCCGAGCTGATGACATGGGTCGTCGAGACCGGCATCCCGAACAGCGACGCCCCGACGATGATCGTGGCCGCCGTGGTCTCGGCCGCGAAGCCGTGGACCGGATCGAGCTTCACGACCCGCTGGCCCATCGTCCGGATGATCCGCCAGCCACCGGCCGCCGTGCCGAGGGCCATCGCCGTCGCGGCCATGAGGATGACCCAGACCGGCACCACGGGCTGGGCCAGGATCCCACCGGCCACGAGGGCCAGGGTCACGATGCCCATCGTCTTCTGGGCATCGTTCGAGCCGTGACTGAAGGCCATGTAGGCCGCTGACAGGATCTGGAGCCGCCGGAACCGCTCGTTGAGCGCTCTCGGATGGGCGCGGCGGAAGACGTTCAGCAGGACGACCATGACCGCGAAGCCGACGACGACGCCGAGGATCGGCGACAGGACGAGCGGCACGATGACCTTGTTGAAGATCCCGGCAAGGTTCAGGGCATCGACGCCGGTCGCCGCGATCGCCGCGCCGATGAGGCCGCCGATGAGGGCGTGACTGGAGGACGAGGGGATGCCGAGCCGCCACGTGACGACGTCCCAGACGATCCCGCCGACGAGGGCCGCCGCGACCACGATCTGGCCGCCGTCGCCCGTTGGCGTGGTCGCGATCCCCTTGGCGATCGTCGTGGCGACGGCGGTTCCGGTGAGGGCGCCGATGAAGTTCGCGGCCGCCGACATGAGGATCGCGTAGTGCGGCCGCAGGGCCCGCGTGGAGACCGACGTGGCGATGGCGTTGGCGGTGTCGTGGAAGCCGTTCGCATAGTCGAAGGCGACCGCGAGCACGAGCACGACGATGAGGAGAAGGGTGAACCCGGAGGGCACGGACCAAGGCTAGCAGCGGCCGCCGCGTCCGGCTGACCCGCCGCCGTCGGGCGTTGGCCGGGCGCTCGTGGGCCTCGCCAGGCCTCCGCGGGCCCTCGCCCGGCGTCGCGGCGGTCCCATCCCGTATCCTTCGCGTCCCGATGCGCCTGAGCGAGCTGTTCTTCACGAGCCTGCGTGACGACCCGGCCGAGGCCGAGATGCCGTCGCACCGGCTGCTGCTCCGGGCCGGCTACCTGCGCCAGCTGGGCTCGGGCATCTACTCCCTGCTGCCCCTCGGCTATCGGGCGACGAAGCGGGTCGAGCAGGTCATCCGCGAGGAGATGGACGCGATCGGCTGCCAGGAGATGGAGATGCCGGTCGTCCATCCGGCCGAGGTCTGGAAGGACAGTGGGCGCTACTACAAGATCGGGCCCGAGCTGGTGCGGTTCAAGGATCGGGGCGAGCGGGACATGGTCCTCGCGATGACCCACGAGGAGGTCATCGCCCTGCTCCTGCGTGACATCGTCCAGAGCTACCGCCAGCTGCCGGTCCAGCTCTACCACTTCCAGACGAAGTTCCGCGACGAGCCTCGCGCCCGCGGCGGCCTGATCCGCGTCCGCGAGTTCGTCATGAAGGACGCCTACAGCTGCGACCTCGACCAGGCCGGCCTCGACGTCAGCTACGAGCTGTACGCGGGCGCCTACGAGAAGATCTTCAAGCGCCTCGGTCTCGATGCGATCAAGGTCCGCTCGGACGTCGGGATCATGGGCGGCACGGGCGCCCACGAGTTCATGGTCCTGAACGACTACGGCGAGGACACCCTGGTGCTGTGCGACAGCTGTGGCTTCGCCGACAACCAGCAGATCGCCGAGGTCCAGAAGCCGTCCCCGCCGGCCGAGGCGGCGCTGCCGATGGAGGACGTCGAGACCCCGGACGTCACGACGATCGAGGCCCTGGCGAGCTTCCTCGACGTGCCGCGAAGCAGGACCGCGAAGGCCACCTTCTTCGTGACCGGCGACGGCCGCTTCGTGGTTGCCATCGTGCGTGGGGACTACGACGTCAACGAGACCAAGCTCGTCAACGCCGTCAAGGCGGTCGGCGGCCTGCGGCCGGCGGCCCTCGACGAGATCAAGGCTCGCGGCATGGAGGCCGGCTACGGCTCACCGCTCGGAGCCAGGGACGCCATGGTCGTGGTCGACGAGCTCGTCGCGCGGTCGCCCAACCTCGTGGCCGGCGCGAACCGGGTCGGCTGGCACGTCAGGAACGTCAACGTCCCGCGCGACTACACGCCCGACCTCATCACCGACATCACCAACGCCCGCGAGGGCGACGCCTGCGTCCGCTGCGGCTCGCCGGTCAAGCTCCGCAGGGGGATCGAGGTCGGCAACATCTTCAAGCTCGGGACCGACTTCACCGTCGCCGCCGGGGCGACGTACCTCGACGACGACGGCCAGCGCCATCCGATCGTCATGGGCTCGTACGGCATCGGCCTCGGCCGGAACCTGGCCTGCGTCGTCGAGGCCCATCACGACGCCAAGGGCATCGCCTGGCCGGACGAGGTCGCGCCCTACCCCGCCCACCTGGTCTCGATCGGCGCGGCTCGGTCCGACGAGGTCGTCTCGACGGCGGAGCGCCTGCACGATCTTGCGGCCCAGGCCGGGCGCGAGATCCTGTACGACGATCGCGACGAGTCGCCGGGCGTCAAGCTCACCGACGCCGAGCTGCTCGGCATGCCCTGGATCCTGACCGTGAGC
>DATEZX010000236.1:0-3312 GCA_035255225.1 Candidatus Limnocylindrales bacterium | reverse complement strand
CCACCTGCCCCCGCTCCGACCGGTGCCGGAGGGGCGCCGTCGTCGACGCCGGGTCCCAACCCGCCGGGGGCAGCCGGGCCGAGCATCCTGCTCGACCACGTCTCGCGGTGGTACGGCAACGTCGTCGCCGTCAACGACGTGTCGTTCGCCCTCGGTCCCGGCGTCACCGGTCTCCTCGGACCGAACGGCGCGGGCAAGACGACGATCCTTCACATGCTGGCCGGGCTGCTGCGCCCCAGCACGGGCTCAGTCTCGATCGCCGGCCAGGCTGCCTGGCACGACCCCGCGATCTACCGCTCGATCGGTCTCGTCCCGGAGCGCGAGGCCGTCCATCCGTTCCTGACCGGGCGCGCGTTCGTCGAGATGGCCGCGCGGCTCCAGCGCCTGCCCGACCCCCGGGGCGCCGCCGCCCGGGCGATCGTCACGGTCGATCTCGAGGCCGCCGCGGACCGGCCGGTCGGGACGTACTCGAAGGGCATGCGCCAGCGGGTCAAGGTCGCGGCGGCCCTCGTCCACGAGCCGCCGATCCTGCTGCTCGACGAGCCGTTCAACGGCATGGACCCGCGCCAGCGGCTGCACATGATCGCGTTGCTCCGGTCGATGGCCGACGCCGGACGCTCGATCCTGTTCTCGTCGCACATCCTCGAGGAGGTCGAGCGGCTCGCGGACGGCATCCTCGTCCTCTACGCCGGGCGGCTCGCCGCCTCCGGCGACTTCCGCGAGATCCGACGTCTCATGACGGATCGGCCGCACACGTTCGTCGTCCATTCATCCGACGATCGGCGCCTCGCGGCAGCCCTGATGCGCGTGCCCGCGATCTTCGGGACGGACCTCCGCGACGACAGGCTCACCGTCCGCGTCGCCGAGTTCGGCGGCTTCACGCGCTCGATCGCGGTCGTCGCCCGCGACGCTCGGGTCTCGATCCTCGAGGTCCACCCGACCGACGATTCGCTCGAGAGCGTCTTCGCCTACCTGGTGAGCCGACGATGACCTTCGTGGCGGTCGCGAGCGTCACGCTGCGGGCCCTGCTGGGCCGTCGACGGACGATCCTCATGCTCCTGCTCGCCGGCGTCCCGATCCTGGTCGGGCTCCTCGTCCGCGCCAACGGCCCCGGCGTGCACGACCTCGGGAGCACGCTCGACGGGCTCGTCGTCCGGCTCGTCCTGCCGATCGTGGCGCTCGTCTTCGGGACCGCGGCGCTCGGCTCGGAGCTCGACGACGGAACCGCGATCCACCTCCTGACCAAGCCAATCCGGCGCTCGACGATCGTCCTCGCCAAGCTCCTCGTGGCCGGGTCCCTGGCCGCGGCGATGCTCGTGCCGTCGACGGTGCTGGCAGGCCTCCTGCTCGCGCGTCCCGGGGGCGACGCGCTCGCGACCTCGGTGGCGGTCGCGGTCGGCGTCCTCGTCGGGTCCTACCTGTACGTCGCGATCTTCCTCGCCCTGAGCATCGTGACGACCCGCGGCCTCATCGTCGGCCTCGGCTACGCCCTGATCTGGGAAGGCCTCCTCGCCGGCCTCCTGCCGGGCAGCCAGATCTTCAGCGTCCGCGAGTACGTGCGCGGCATCGCCCAGGCGATCTCACCGTCGACGATCCAGTCGATCGTGGGGACGGGTGCCGTCGTCTACGCGGCGGTCGCGCTCGTTGTCGTGGCCGTCGTCGCCTCGGTCCGCCTCGCCGCCTACGAAGTCCGCGGGGGCGACTGACGTCCGACAACGGGATTCCACGCGCCGACGCTAGGCTCCGCGCGTGAAGATCGCGATGCGGGACCGGTGGGGCGGACCGGAGGTCATGACGATCCGCGAGGTCGAGACGCCGGTCCCGACCGGCGACCAGGTCCTCGTCCGGGTCCACGCCTCGTCGGTGAACCGCGCCGACCTCGATTGGATGCTGCCGAAGGGCGGCTGGGTGGCTCGCCTGTTCCTAGGCCTCCGACGCCCCCGACGCCACACCCTCGGGATCGACATGGCGGGGACGGTCGAGGCCCTCGGGCCGGGCGCGACGAGGTTCCAGCCCGGCGACCGCGTCTTCGGGGACCTGTTCTTCCAGGGCATGGCGGCGTTCGCCGAGTTCGTCTGCGTCCGCGAGCGAGCGCTGCAGCTGATCCCGGACGGTCTGCCCTTCGAGGAGGCGGCGACGCTGCCGCATTCGGCGCTCCTCGCCGTCATGGGCCTGAAGCCGTACTGGGGCCAGGAGCTTCGAGCCGGGGGCAGCGTCATGGTCGTCGGCGCGTCGGGCAACGTCGGGCCGTTCGAGGTCCAGATCGCGAAGGCCCGGGGGCTACGGGTCACTGGGGTCTGCCGGACCGCGAAGATGGACTTCGTCCGGTCGCTCGGCGCGGACGAGGTCATCGACTACACGACGACCGACTACACGAAGAGCGGACCCTACGACCGGATCATCGACGTCGATGCCCACCGCTCGATCTTCGGCTACCGGAAGGCCCTCAAGCCCGGTGGCGTCTACATCTCGATGGGCGGCAACGCGACCTGGATCCTGTCGTACCTCGCCGCCGGCCTCACCTTCGGCCTCGCCCGGGGCGGCCGCCACATGGGCCTCATGCCCGGCTGGAGACCATTCCATCCGGACGACGTCGCGATCCTCAGGGAGCTCATCGCCCACGGCGCGATCAAGCCGCGGATCGATCGTCGCTATCCGCTCTCGGAGGTCGCGCAGGCGCTGTGGCACGTCCACGAGGGCCGGAACCAGGGCAAGGTCGTGATCACTCTCTAGCGCGAGACAGGCCTTCGGAAGACCTGTGGCGGCCACGGCCGGGAGTGCATGATTCCCGCATGGAGCCACTTGGACTACGGGTTGTCATCGCCGAGGACTCCGCTCTCATCCGCGAGGGCCTGGCGCGCCTGATCGAGGAATCGGGAGGCACGGTCGTGGCGAAGGTCGGCGACGGGCCCGCGTTCGTCGACGCGGTCGTCGCCCATCGGCCCGACGTCTCAGTCGTCGACGTCCGCATGCCGCCGACCCAGCGCGACGAGGGCCTCCGAGCGGCCGTCGAGGCACGCCGGCGGGTGCCGGGCACCCCGATCCTCGTGCTGAGCCAGTACGTCGAGCGGCAGTACGCCACCGAGCTGCTCGCCGACCGCGGGGGTGGGGTCGGCTACCTGCTCAAGGACCGCGTCGGCGACATCCCCGAGTTCGTGGATGCCCTGCGCCGCGTCGCCCGCGGCGGGACGGCCCTCGATCCCGAGGTGGTTGCCCAGCTCATGGCCCGCAATCGTTCGGACGACCCGATCGCGGCCTTGACGCCACGCGAGCGAGAGGTCCTCGCGGCGATGGCCGAGGGCCGAACCAACG
>DATEZX010000235.1:0-10880 GCA_035255225.1 Candidatus Limnocylindrales bacterium | reverse complement strand
CCCGCCATCGAGGCCTCGGCATACGGCAGGTTGAGCCCGAGACGCATCGGCTCATGATCGCTGATCGGGACGCTGGTCCTGATGACCTACCCGCTCGAACCGTAGGGCGGTCGTTCATGCCTCGGCGCGGTCCATTCGGCGCACCGGCGACCGTCCATCGGGTGGTGGACGGCTACACTCGGCCGACCGACCCGACCGGGCCGGCGGTGAACGGCGCCGCATGGTCGCGACGCCCGCGAAGAGGCATGGAGGACCCTTGCCGAAGTCGTACGTTCGCCTGACCCAGCCCCTCGTGCGCGACACGAAGGGCGGCGAGCTCCGCGTCGCGACGTGGGACGAGGCGCTCGATCGGACCGTCGCCGGCTTCCGGGCGGCGCTGGCCTCGCGGCCCGGCGCCGAGCGGGCGCCAATCGGGATCTTCAGCTGCTCGAAGTCGACCAACGAGGTCAACTTCGCGGCCCAGAAGCTGTCCCGTCAGGTCCTGGGCAGCAACAACATCGACAGCTGCAACCGCACCTGACACGCCCCCTCTGTCGCCGGTCTGGCGACCGTCTTCGGCGCTGGTGGCGGTACCAGCTCATATCGTGAGGCCGAGGAGACCGACCTGATCGTCCTCTGGGGCTCGAACGCCCGAGAGACGCATCCGATCTTCTTCCACCACCTCCTGCGCGGCGTCCGGAACGGCGCGAAGCTGTACGCGGTCGACCCGCGGCGGACGAGCAGCGCCGAGTGGGCCGACGTCTGGCTCGGCCTCGACGTCGGGTCGGACATCTCGCTGGCGAACGGCATCGCCCGCGAGATCATCCATGGCGGCCTCGCGAATCGCGAGTTCATCGACCGCGCGACCGACCACTTCGACGACTACGCCCGGGCGGTCGAGGCCTACACCCTCGAGCGGGTCGAGCGCGAGACCGGCGTCCCGGCAGCCGCCATCAGCGACCTCGCCCTGGCGTACGCCACGGCCGACCGGGCGATGATCTGCTGGACCCTCGGCATCACCGAGCACCACAACGCCGTCGACAACGTCCTGGCCCTCATCAACCTTGCCCTCCTGACGGGCCACGTCGGCAGGTACGGCTCGGGGCTGAATCCACTGCGAGGCCAGAACAACGTCCAGGGTGGCGGCGACATGGGCGCCCTCCCGGACCGCCTGCCCGGCTTCCAGTACGTCGAGAACGATGCCCTCCGCCAGCGCTGCGAGATGGTCTGGGGCTGCCGCATCCCGGCTGTGCGTGGCTGGCACCTGTCGAACATGTTCGAGGCGATGGACGCCGGAGATCTGCGCGTCCTGTACGTCATCGGCGAGAACCCGGTCCAGTCCGAGGCGGATCGGAGCCGCACCGAGCGGCGGCTCCGCGGCCTCGACTTCATGGTCGTCCAGGACATCTTCATGACCGCCACGGCGGAGATCGCCGACGTGGTGCTGCCCGCCGCCGCCGCCTGGGCCGAGACCGAGGGAACCGTCACGAACTCGGAGCGGCGGGTCCAGCGGGTCCGCAAGGCGCTCGAGCCGCCGGGCGAGGCCCGCGACGACCTGTGGATCATCTACGAGCTCGCCCGGCGGCTTGGCTTCGACTGGGGCGAGGCGTCGGCCGAGGGCGCCTGGGACGAGCTTCGGAAGGTCTCGCCCGTCCACCGCGGGATGACCTACCGGCGGCTCGAGGAGCTCGGCGGCCTCCAGTGGCCGTGCTACGACGAGAGCCACCCGGGCGAGCTGTTCCTCCACTCGCGGCTCTGGGAGGACCCGGTGCCGGGCCTCCGGGCACCGTTCGTGCCGGTCGAGCACGACCCGCCGGTCGACGCCCTGTCCGACGAGTTCCCGCTCCGCCTGACGACGGGGCGCCGGCTCGACTCCTACAACACCGGCGTCCAGAGCGGCGGCTTCCGCTCGCCGATGCGGCGCGGCGAGACGCTCGACGTCGCGCCGGAGGACCTCGAGCGCTACGGCCTCGACGAGGGCGAGCGCGTTCGGGTGCGCTCGCGACGGGGCCAGGTCGAGGTCCCCGTCCGGGTCGATCCCGGTCTCCGACCGGGCCTCGCGTTCATGACGCTCCACTTCCAGGACGATGTCGCGACGAACCTGCTGACCCTCGACGCGACAGACCCCAAGTCCGGCACGGCCGAGTTCAAGGCCACGGCGATCCGGATCGAGAAGCTCGAGGCGCGTGTCCCGGCCTGACGGGCCGCTGAGCACTGGCGCGCCGCCTGGCGCCTGGCGGAGGATCGCCGGTCGGAGGTGTCGTGATGCTCAAGAGGCTGGTGGTCGCCGGAGCCGCGATCGGGAGCGCGGCGGCGTGGGCCGGGTTCGTCTCGGCCCGGACCCTGTGGCGGTCGTGGGGCGTCGTCCCCGAGATCGGCGCGAAGGCATTGCCGGGCGACGACCTCGTCGCCGACGCCGAGGCCATCGACACGCGGGTCCTCGAGATCGACGCGCCCCCGGCGCGCGTCTGGCCATGGCTCGTCCAGATGGGCTACGGCCGGGCCGGCTGGTACAGCTACGACCAGCTGGACATGAGCCATGTGAGCCTCGACCACGTCGCCCCCGACCTCCAGTCGCTGGCCGTCGGCGACCTGGTGCCGACCCACCCGGGCGGCGGCTTCGAGGTCAAGGTCCTCGAGCCCGACCGCGCCCTCGTCCTGTACGCCGACCGGGAGCTGATGGTCGCCCAGGTGGAGAGAGCGCACGGCGCGGAGGCTGCCGCCGAGGAGGCGCCCGCGAACCTCAGGGCGACCGGGGCCTACCTCGAGCGATCGATGCCGGGCGACTTCGCCGCCAGCTGGGCGTTCGTCCTCGAGCCGCTCGGCGAAGGCCGGACCCGGCTCATCGAGCGCTTCCGGATCCAGATGGCACCGCCAACCCATGCGAGGCCGGTGCCGCCATTCGTCAAGACGCTGCTCGGCTTCGGTGTCTTCGTCATGACCCGACGCCAGATGCTCGGGATCCGGGACCGGGTCGAGGGTCGACCGATCAGGGACCTTCGCCTGGCGCCGAAGCCGGCCTGACCTCTGGAGGCGCGGGCTCCGGGATCAGCTCGCGGCCCGGAACCCGAGCTGCACCGAGCTCGCCTGGCGCGCCGGTTCCGACGGCCGGCGCCTGCGCCTTCGGCGTCCGGTCCGGGACTACACTCGGTCGTCCATGGACCTCCACGTCGTCGGACCGCTCGCGTCGCCAGCGGAACGGGCGGCGGTGGACACGGTGCTCGGTCCCGCGACCTCCGGCTGGCACGGCGGCGGACGGGATTCCCGCACCGAGGGCCACGCGGCGCGCGGCGGGCACGAGGCCCGGAGCCACCGGGACCTCCTCCTCCCGGCCCTGCACGCCCTCCAGGACCGTGTCGGGCAGATCACCCAGCCTGGGCTGAACTACGTCTCGCGGCGGCTGTCCGTGCCGCCGGCCGAGGCCTACGGCGTCGCGACGTTCTACGCCCTCCTCGCCACGCGACCGCGACCGCCACGCGTGGCACACGTCTGCGAGGACCTCGCCTGTCGCCTGGCTGGCAGCGGGCAGATCGCACGCGACCTGGAGCGGGCGCTCGGGCCGGCGGGGCAGGCCGCGCGTGACGGCGAGCTGTCGTGGGTCAGCAGCCCGTGTCTGGGCCGCTGCGACCTCTCGCCGGCGGCGCTCATCACGATCGCGGGCGCGACCCCCCGGCGCTTCGCGATGGGCGAGGCCGACGCGGCCGCGATCGTCGGCTCGCTCGAGTCGGGTGAGCCGCCGCCTGCCGCAGTCGAGGAGGCGGTCGCGATCCCCCAGGCCGGATCGGACGGGCTTCGGCTCCTCCGACGTGTCGGCAAGGTCGACCCGGCGTCGCTCGCCGACTACCTCGACTGCGACGGCTACCGGGCGCTCCGGAACGCGATCGCGATGGGTGCCGAGGCCACCATCCGGGAGGTGAGCGATGCCCGGCTCGTCGGCCGGGGCGGGGCGGCCTTCCCGACCGCTCGCAAGTGGACCGCCGTCGCCGGCCAGCCGGCTCAGCCGCACTACGTCGTCTGCAATGCCGAGGAGTCCGAGCCCGGCACCTTCAAGGATCGGGTGCTCCTCGACGGCGACCCGTTCGCGGTGGTCGAGGGCATGACGATCGAGGGCTTCGCGACCGGGGCCGTTCGCGGCTACCTCTACATCCGCGGCGAGTACCCGCTGGCCGAGGTCCGGGCGGCGGCCGCGATCGAGGCGGCCCGCGCCGGAGGCTACCTCGGGCAGGACATCCTCGGGTCCGGCTGGTCGTTCGACATCGAGGTCCGGCGTGGCGGCGGCGCGTACATCTGCGGCGAGGAGACGGCCCTCTTCGAGTCGATCGAGGGCCGGCGCGGCGAGCCGAGGAACAAGCCACCCTTCCCGGTCGAGGTCGGGCTCTTCGGCAAGCCCACGGCGATCAACAACGTCGAGACGCTGGCGAACGTCCTGCTCGTGCTCGGCGACGGTGACGGCGTCGGTGGCGGACGACGCTATGCGACAGTCGGGACGGAGGCCTCGACCGGGCCGAAGCTGTTCTGCCTCAGCGGCAACGTTCGTCGGCCCGGGGTCTACGAGGTCGCATTCGGGACGACGCTGGGCGAGCTCATCGACCTCGGGGGCGGGGTCCCGGACGGCCGGGCCATCCGGGCGGTCCTCCTCGGCGGAGCCGCCGGCGCATTCGTCGGACCGAACGCCCTCGACGTCGAGCTGACCTTCGAGGGCACGCGCGCCATCGGCGCGACACTTGGCTCCGGCGTCGTCATGGTCTTCGACGAGACCGTCGACCTCGTCGCGATGCTGCGCCGGATCGCCGCCTTCTTCCGGGACGAGTCGTGCGGCCAGTGCGTGCCCTGCCGCGTCGGCACCGTGCGCCAGGAGGAGCTGCTGGCCCGGCTGGCGGACGGCGCACGGGGCCGCCCGGCCGCCGAGGAGCTGGCGCTCCTCGGCGAGATGGCGCGGGCGATGCGCGACGCGAGCATCTGCGGCCTCGGCCAGACAGCCTCCTCGGCCATCGAGTCGGCCATCCGCCAGGAGCTGGTGACGCTGTGAGCGGGGCGACCCGATGACCGCCGAGTCACGGCCACCCGAGGCGAGCGCCGCCGCTCATGCCGAGGGCTACCACCCGGCGCCGTACGTCATGCCACCCGATCTGGCGCGGGTGTTCACGACGCCGGCCGGCCGCTCGACCCGCATCCCCGAAGCCCCGACAGTCGAGGCGCCCCCGCCGGTGACCCTGGCGATCAACGGCCGGGACGTCACGGTGCCGGCCGGGTCGACGATCCTCGACGCCTGCCGGGCAGAGGCGATCGACGTGCCGACGATGTGCTGGCTCGAGAACCTCACGCCGGTCAACGTCTGCCGGGTGTGCGTCGTCGAGGTCGCGGGCTCGCGGGCCCTCGCTCCCGCCTGCTCCCGGAAGGTCGAGCCCGGGATGGACGTCCAGACCGAGTCGGAGCGCGTCCAAGCCTCGCGGAAGGTCGTCCTCGAGTTCCTCGCCTCGTCGGTCGACACTTCGCTCGCGGGACCGGCCGCGCCGACCGGCGACTTCGCCCGGTACCTCGAGCGCTACGGTGCAGATCCGTCGCGCTACGGCGAGGCCGCCAGTCCCGCGGCCGCCGGCGAGCGTGACGCCAGGGACGCGGGCCACCACCATCCGCCCTCGGGCGCGGAGGCCGCCCGCGCGGCGACGGTCGCGCAGCCGGTGAAGGTCGACAACGACCTGTATGTCCGGGACTACTCGAAATGCATCCTCTGCTACAAGTGCGTCGAGGCCTGTGGCGACGACGCCCAGAGCACGTTCGCGATCGCCGTCGCCGGACGCGGCTTCGACGCCCGGATCTCGACCGAGTGGAACGTCGCGCTGCCGGAGTCGGCGTGCGTGTACTGCGGCAACTGCATCGGCGTCTGCCCGACCGGGGCGCTGATGTTCAAGTCCGAGCACGACCGGCGCGAGAAAGGCACCTGGGACGAGACGGCCCAGACGGTCACCCGGACCATCTGCCCGTACTGCGGCGTCGGCTGCGCCCTCGACCTCCACGTCCAGGACAACTCGATCGTCAAGGTCACCTCGCCGCTCGATTCCTCGGTCACCGAGGGCCACCTGTGCATCAAGGGCCGCTTCGGCTTCGAGTTCACCCAGGCGCGCCCCGACAGCTCCGTCGCGACCGCGGCCGTCGCGCCGCCGGCGGTCCGGCGACCGGAGACGCCGAGCCGCTGAGGCGCGATCCCGATCCACGCGACGAACCCTGTCGCGGGGGTCGACAGCGGCGAGAGAATCGACCTATGAGCGGCACGCAGCTGGCCATGCTGGCGACGATCGGCTGGGCGATCGTGACCGTCGCCCTGCTCGTCATCGGGACGTCGCGCGTCGGAGTCGGCTGGACGATCCTGCCGGGCCTGGTCCGCGGCGCCCGCGATTGGGTCGCCGCGCAGGCCGCCACGCGGTCCGCGAGCCCGTCGCCGTGGGCCGTCTCCGGCCCGGCTGCGGGGCCGCGCGCGACCGACCCCTCGGCGGGTCCGGAGACGCCGCCCGAGACCTCCGACGACGTCGATCTCGAGGCCGGCGAGCTCGTCGAGATCGAGGACCTCGGGACGCGCTCGATCTAGCTCGAGCGGGGGCGAGTCGCGCGCCGCCGACCCGGCGCCGACGGCGCCCGCTGCCTCGGCTCAGCCCATGAGGTCGCGCAGGTCGATCCGGTTGTCGTGGCTGTAGACGTTGAAGCCGTCGCCCCGCAGGAAGCCGATGAGCGTCATCCCGAGCCGGTCGGCGAGACGGACGGCGAGGTCCGAGGGCGCCGAAATGGCACACACGATCGGGATGCCGGCCATCGCCGCCTTCTGGACGATCTCGAAGCTGATCCGCCCCGAGACGAGCAGGATCCGATCCCACAGCGGCAGCTCGCGCGCCCGGGCCCGTGAGCCGATGAGCTTGTCGAGGGCGTTGTGGCGGCCGACGTCCTCGCGGACCGCGACGAGGCGACCGTCGGTCTCGAAGAGTCCCGCGGCGTGGAGGCCGCCCGTCCGCTCGAACGCCGACTGGGCGGCTCGCATCGCCTCCGGCAGGCCGAGGATGACCGAGCGACCGATGAACGGCAGGCCCTTCGGCAGCGCCTCGGCGCGGACGGCGACGTCGTCGATCGAGGCCTTGCCGCAGATCCCGCACGAGGCGGTCGCGACGAAGTTGCGCTTCGCGACCCGGGTCGCGTCGAACGGCCGGGCGAGCCGAACGAGCACCGAGTCGTCCGGCTCGGCCAGCACCCCGGGATCGCCGTACGAGACAGCGGTGACCTCGTTGCCGGCGAGCAGGCCCTCCGAGGTCAGGAAGCCGATCGCCAGCTCGTCCTCGTACCCGGGGGTCCGCATGGTGACCGCGACCTGGACCGGCTCCTGGCGGGGGCCGGCGGCGCGGATCTCGAGCGGCTCCTCCCCGACGACGAGATCGTCGCGAACCTCCAGCGTCGCGCCGCGGATGGCCACGACCTTGGTCCCGGTGACGTGCCGGATGGGCAGCGCCGGGTCAAGCGGTGATGGCACGGCTCGGCGAGGCGAGATGCGGGTGGGCGTGGGGCTTGCGATCGGGACCTTCCTCGACGTCGCCTCCGAGGGCGAGGATCAGTCGCTCGGAGGCCGCGGCGATCTCGGCGATCGCCGCGTCGAACGCGGCCACGTTCCTCGCCGATGGCTCACGGAAGCCGCTGACCTTGCGGACGTACTGGCGGGCCGCGGCGTAGACCTCGCCGGTCGTGGCGGGCTCGACGCTGCTCCGTAGAGTTCGGATGCTCCTGCACATGGCCGGAGCCTAGCATCGGGCGGCTGCGACCTCGCGACGTGAGGTCGCCGGGACGGTGCGGGATTCGACCCGGCGGGGCGGCCGGGCCGCCCTTCGGCCTTTGTAATGTCCGTGTAACTCCTGAATTCGGGCGGAGGCGCGATGATGTCGGCCAGCCGCCCCGCAGGGCAGGCCGGCGGCGAGTGACGCCGGCGCCCGGATACGGAGTCGTCCCAGCTCTTGGATCCACTCACCCTCCTCCTCCAGGCCGCGTTCTACGCCCTGTTCGCGATCACCCTGTGGCGCTGGGCTCGGCGCCGCGGCCCGCTCGAGCTCGCGGTCGCGCTGGTCTTCGCGCCGCTCGCCGCTCTCTTCTTCCTCTCGATCGTCAACGGCCTCGCCCCCGACGTCGCGCCGGTGCTGCGGCCGTTGCTGATCCTGATCCTGTTCCTGCAACCGTGGTTCGTCGTCCGGCTGGTGGACCAGATCCGGCCGGTCGCACCCCGAGTCCCGTTGATCGTCCTGCTCGGGGGCGTGCTGTGCGCCCTCGCCGTCACGGTCTTCACCGGCGTCCCGGTCGTGACCCTGACGGCCGTGGTGTTCTTCTTCGCCGTCCAGGCCGCGGCCGCGGGGCGGCTGGCTCGCGACAGCCGCCGACGGATCGGGGTGGCCCGGGTTCGCCTGGCGGTCGCCTCGCTCGCGACGGCCCTGTTCGGCCTGGCGCTGCTCGTCTCGGGCATCGCCTCGGCGGCGAATGGCGGAACGGCGGTCGCCACGGCCCAGATCGCCTCGCGGTCGATGTCCCTCCTCGCCGGCGGCGGCTACCTGGTGGCCTTCGTCCCGCCCGATTGGCTCCGCCGCTTCGCCTATCGGGCACTGGCCTTCGACATGGTCCGGAACCTCGTCGCGCCGGAGCCGGGCGTCGAAGCCGGGCGACTGTGGGCCGACCTCGCATCCATCGCCCGAGAGCTCCTCGGCGCACGGCGGGTCACGATCCTGAGCGACCGGGACGGCCTGCCGCTCGCGACCGCCGGGCTGCCGCAGGACGCCGTCCAACCGGTCGGTCGGCAGGACGAGGCGCCGCGCACGCTCCTCGAGCGCGTCGGCCGGGCGCTGGCCTCGAAGCCGGCGATCGTCTCGAAGGTCGAGGTCGTCCTGCGCGACGGAGCGTCGCGCCGCGTGGCGCCGGCCACCCGGGAGCACCTCGTGGCCGAGGTGGAAGGCCGGCCGCTGTTCGTCGAAGACGACGTCTTCCTGCTGTCGATGCTCGGCAACCTGACCGCGCGGGCGGTCGACCGCGAGGAGGCGCTCATCACGCTCGGCCAGGCTCGCCACGCGATCGCGGAATCGGCCGCGATCAAGGCCAGCGAGAGCCGCTTCCGAGCCCTGCTCGAAGCCGACCCGAACGCCGTCCTGGCCCTCGACGAGCACCAGAGCGTGGTGTGGGCCACGCGTCAGGCAGCCGAGCTCTTCGGAGCCGAGTCGCACTCGCTCGTCGGGCGGGCGCTGTCCGACCTGGTCGCGGTGCCGCACGACGTCCGCGACGCCGGGCAGTCCGGGCGACCCGTCTTCCGGTCCGACACGACCGGCCGTCGCCTCGACGGCACGCACTTCCCGGCCGAGATCGCGCTGACCCCGGTCGAGATGGACGGCCGGTCGTTCGAGCTGGCCGTGGTGTCCGACGTCAGCTGGCGGCAGGAGGCCGCCCAGATCCGCGACCGCTTCCTGGGCGTCCTGTCGCACGAGCTGCGAACTCCGGTGACCTCGATCTACGGCGGGACCCAGCTCCTCCTGGGGCGGGGCGCGCGTCTCGACGAGGCGACCCGCACCGAGCTCCTCGTCAGCGTCGCCGCCGAGTCGGAGCGCCTGCAGCGCATGATCGAGAACCTCGTCGCCCTGGCGCGGATCGAACAGGGCGCGGAGTTCTCGGCGGGCCGCCCGGTCCTCATCGACCGGGTCATCGGCGACCTCATCCGCCGCGAGCGCCAGCTCTGGCCCGAGGTGACGCTCCGGCTGACCATTCCGGCGCCCGTCCAGATGGTCTCGGCGGACGAGGAGTACATCGGCCAGGTCGTCCGGAACCTGATCTCGAACGCGGCCAAGTACAGCGGCGAGGGGGCGATCGTCGATGTCGAGGTCGTCGATGCCGAGGGCGAGGTCCTGGTCCGGGTCATGGACAACGGCCCGGGAATCGCCGACGACGAGTCCGACAAGCTGTTCAGCCTGTATTACCGCGCCGCCCACCAGGCGGCATCCGCGCCGGGCGCCGGCATCGGGCTGTTCATCTGCAAGGAGCTCGTCTCGATCATGGGCGGCCGGATGTGGGCCCGCTCACGCCCTGACGGCGGCGCCGAGTTCGGCTTCAGCCTGCCGGCCTACGTCGAGGAGCCGGAGCCGTCGTTCGACGCGCCCGAGCCCGGTCCGAAGCGAGCGCCGGCGATGGCCGCCGGCACGGTCGCCGCAGCTCCAGGCGCGACGCAGGCCGCGTCCGGCGCGCCCGTCGCAACCGCTCCGGCCACTTCCGCGGCTCTGCCGCCCGCAGGCTCGGCGACCACGCCGAGGGTGGCGGCGCCGACGGCCGCGCCGACGGCCGCCTCCGCGATCGCGACGCCGCGCTGAGGAGCGTCCCGCGCGGGACGATCAAGCCGCTGGAATCGGCTCGAAGCGGGCCGTGAAGTGCCGCAGCGCGGGCGGCGCGTTGACGATCCGGAAGCCGGCCAGCGAGGCAGCCCGCTCGGCGACCCAGGCCACGACCTCGATGACGTAGTCGACGTGGCTCTGGGTGTAGGTCCGCCGGGGGATGGCGAGCCGGACGAGGTCCATCGCCGCGGGGGTTTCGGTGCCGTCGGGGTGCCGGCCGAACATGACCGTCCCGATCTCGCAGCCGCGAATCCCGCCCTCGCGATACAGCGCCACCGCCAGCGACTGGCCGGGGTATTCGAGCGATGGGACGTGCGGCAGCAGGGCTCGCGCGTCGAGATAGATCGCGTGGCCGCCGAACGGCTTCACGAGCGGCACGCCCGACCGGTCGAGCGCCTCGCCGAGATAGGCGGTCGACCGGATCCGGTAGCGGAGGTAGTCCTCGTCGACGACCTCGCGAAGGCCCTGGGCGATGGCCTCGAGGTCCCGGCCCGCCATCCCGCCATAGGTGAT
>DATEZX010000234.1:0-8389 GCA_035255225.1 Candidatus Limnocylindrales bacterium | reverse complement strand
GGGTTGGGGTCACCACGGCTGGGATGGCGGTCGCGGTCCGGAGGGCTGGCGCACGGAGCGCGAGCGCTACATGGCCGACCTGCATCGGCGCTTCCACGAGGCGGAGGGAGCCAATCCCGGCGGTCCCACGGCAGGCGGCTCGGGCGCCGGCGCATCCGGTGCCTCGAACGACGCGGCGCGCTGACGCCGCGCTTCCCTTCCTTCCCACGGCCGGCCCCACCTGGGCCGGCCGTTCGCCATCTCGGAGCCCACTACAGTGGCCGGCGTGAAGACCGTCCTCGTCGTCGACGACGAACCGAAGATCGTCCAGCTGGCCCGCGATTACCTCGAGCACGCGGGCTTCGAGGTCCTGACCTCCGCGGACGGCGCCTCGGCGCTCCAGCTCGCGCGGGTGCGGCGCCCCGACCTGATCGTCCTCGACCTCGGCCTGCCGACGATGGACGGGCTCGATGTCACCAAGGCTCTGCGGGCCGAGTCGACGGTCCCGATCGTCGTCCTCACGGCGCGCGACGACGAGCTCGACAAGGTCCTCGGCCTCGAGCTCGGTGCGGACGACTACATGACCAAGCCGTTCAGCCCCCGGGAGCTCGTGGCCCGGGTGCGATCAGTTCTCCGACGGACCGAGCGAGCCGCCGAGCCGGTGAGCCGTCTCGTCGCCGGCGACGTCGTCGTCGACCGCGACCGCCACGAGGTCAGCGTCGCCGGCCGGACCGTCGACCTGACCGCGACGGAGTTGGGGATCGTCGCCACGCTCGCCGCTCAGCCGGGCCGCGTCTTCACTCGCTCCCAGCTCCTCGACGCCGTCCACGGCGTGGCCTTCGAGTCGTACGAGCGGGCGATCGACGCCCACGTCAAGAACATCCGGCGGAAGCTCGAGCCCGACCCGCACGCCCCGCGCTACGTGCTGACCGTCCATGGCGTCGGCTACCGCCTCGCCGATCCGGGCGACTGACGTTGCCACGCGGCGCGCCGACGACGCCGAGGAGCCGTCCGTGACCACGCCGCGGCGGCGTCCGCCGTGGTGGCCCGAGGGAGAGCCGTTCCCGCCCCCGGAGGACGCGATCCGGGGCTTCGGCTCGCGCCGTCGGCCCTGGGGACGGCGGCACCGCCGCGGCGGCCGGCCGGTCGGCTGCTTCGTCATCGTCGCGGCGACGGTCTTCGTCTCGATCGGCGTCCTCGTCCTGTGGCTGCTGTCGATCCTGTTCGGACCTGGCCCGGAGGGCGAGCTGGGCCACCTCGGGCGGACCGCGGCGACCGTCCTGCTCGTCGTCGTCATCCTGGCGATCGCCACCGGGGCGAGCATGGGCGGGCGCATCGTCGGGCCCGTCCGCGAGCTCATCGACGCCGCCCGGCGGATCGAGGGTGGCGACTTCTCCGTTCGGGTCGGGCCGTCCCACGGGCCGCGAGAGGTCCGCGAGCTCAGCGCCGCGTTCAACACGATGGCGGCGCGCCTGGAGGCCGAAGAAGCCGATCGACGGCGGCTCCTGGCGGATCTCAGCCACGAGCTGCGGACGCCGATCGCGGTCATCGAGGGCCACCTCGAGGCGATCCTCGACGGCGTCTATCCGGCCGACGCGGCCCACCTCGACCCGATCCTCGACGAGACGCGGGTCCTGGACCGCCTGATCGACGACCTCCGGACGCTGTCGCTGGCGGAGGCCGGCGCCCTGGCACTCCATCGCGAGGCGACCGACGTGGGCCACCTGATCGACGACGTCATCGCGGCCCACCGGCCGCGTGTCGAGGCCGGGGCCGCGACGATCGAGGCCGAGATCGAGCCGGGCCTGCCGGAGCTGGACGTCGATCCGGTGCGGATGCACCAGGTCCTGTCGAACCTCCTCGACAACGCGGTGCGCTACACGCCCTCGGGCGGCCGGATCCGGGTGACCGCGGCCCGGCACGGCGACTCGCTGGAGGTGGCGGTCGCCGATCAGGGGCCCGGCCTCGCGCCGGATGTTCGCGCCACCCTCTTCGACCGCTTCGTCAAGGCCAAGGACTCGCCCGGCTCCGGCCTGGGGCTGGCCATCGCAAAGGCGATCGTCGAGGCGCACGGCGGCCGGATCCGGGCCGACGCCGGTCCGGGCCGCGTGGGCACCGTCGTCGCGTTCAGCCTCGCCGTGCCGGCGGATGGGCGGACGTGAGCCGTGGTGGCGCCGCCGCGGCGTGGGCGCCGTCGCACGACGCCCAATCCCGACCTCGCAGGTGGGGTTTTCGGCCGCCGTGGTGTACGCTGAGCCCGAGATGACCGACACCGCCGACCCGACCGGCGCGCTTCCCGCGACCGAACCCGGTGCGGCGCCGCTCTTCGACGCCGAGCGCCGCGCCACCGAGCTGGCGGTCCTGGATTCGCTGCGCTCGGTCGTCGACCCCGAGATCGGGCTCAACGTCGTCGAGCTGGCCCTGATCAGGCAGATCCTGCTCGGCGAGGCCGAGACCGAGATCAAGATGATCCTGACGACGCCGTTCTGCCCGTACGCCGGGTCGATGATCCAGCAGGTCAAGGAAGCGGCCGAGGAGGTCGTCGATCACCCGGTCAAGGTCACGATCCTTGCCGAGCGCTGGGACCCGCGCGACGCCGGCCTCATGTGGTGAGGTCGGACCGAACCACTCGATGAGCGCTCGCAGCCCGATCGGCTCCGCGGTCGCGACGACGCGTGGCGACGACGGCACGACCGGCCTCCTGTTCGGCGGGCCGCGCATCTCGAAGGACGATCCCCGCGCCGAGGCATACGGCACGCTCGACGAGGCGGTCGCCGCCCTCGGCGTCGCCCGCGCGGCCGTCGCCACGCGCGGCGCGGAGGGTCACGCGATCGCCCTCGCGACGGGGGACCTCGGGGACCTGGTCCTGCGGCTCCAGCGCGAGCTGTTCGTCGTCGGCGCCGAGCTTGCGACCACGCCCGAGGCTCGCGACCGCCTCGAGGACGGCCGGACCCGCGTCTCGGCCGACATGGTCCGCGGGCTCGAAGGCCTGCTGCTTTCGCTCGAATCGTCCATCGCCATGCCCAGGGAGTTCGTCGTCCCGGGCGAGACGCCCGCGTCCGCGGCGCTCGAGGTCGCGCGGGGGATCGTCCGCCGGGCCGAGCGTCGCGCCGTCGCCCTCCGGCGCGAGGGCTACGTCCCGGGCGACCACCTGCTGCCGTATCTCAATCGCCTGGCCGACCTGCTGTGGGTCCTGGCTCGCGCCGCCGAGCAGGCCGAGGCCAGGCCCGCGACACCCGCCCGCACCGCGCCCGCGGCCCAGACCGCGACTCGGCGCTAGGATCCGAGCTCCAGAGGAGGTTCTTCTCGTGACGTTCCCGAACAACAACCCCGGCTCCGGCGACGAGTCCGGCTCCGGCTATCGCTTTCCGCCGGGCTCGCAATACGTCCGCCCGAACTATCCGCTCGTGCCGGCCCTGCCCGTGGAGGGCGCGGTCGAGGCGTCCAACACCTACCTGAGCCATGCCTTCGTGTGGATGTTCGCCGGGCTGCTGTTGACGGCCGCGGTGGCGTTCCTCACGCAGGGCAGCGAGCGATTCCTCGAGCTTGCGATCGGCGCCCTGCCCCTGATCTTCATCGGCCAGCTGGCGCTCGTCGTCGTCATCAGCTGGGGCATCCGCCGGATCAGCGCCACGATTGCCCTCGGGCTGTTCTTCGTCTACGCGGCGACCATGGGGATCACCATCGGGCTGATCGTGAGCGCCTACAACGGCGAATCGGTCGCGGCGGCCTTCGTGACCGCGGCCGGGATGTTCGGCGGCGCGGCGCTGTACGGGGTGACGACGAAGCGGTCGCTGGCGGGGCTGTCCGGCTTCCTGATGATGGCCCTGATCGGGTTCATCGTGGCATCCGTGGTGAACCTCTTCCTGGCGAGCACCGCGTTCGCCTGGGCGCTGTCGCTCATCGGGGTGGTGATCTTCACGGCGCTCACCGCGTACCACGTCCAGATGATCCAGCGGGGCTCGCTCGTCCTCGGCACGGGCTCGGTCGAGAAGGCCGCGGTCCTCGGGGCGCTGAGCCTCTACCTCGACTTCGTGAACCTGTTCCTCATGCTGCTCCGGCTGTTCGGGGGCGGCCGGCGCTGACGCCCCCGGCTCGGCTCTTCGTCGCCCCCCGGCCTCGCCGAGCGGCCTGGGCTCGGGGAGCCGGGGCCGCGGCCGCCGGCCCGGGCTTCGTGGGCCGATCGAGCCGCGCCGCGACGAGCCCCGCGGTCTTCGGCGCATCGGCCGGGTGGGCCCAGTTGTAGCCCTGGCCCAGGTCGCAGCCCAGCTCGCGCAGGCGGCGGGCCTGCTCGTCGGTCTCGATGCCCTCGGCGACGACGCTCACGCCGAGGCCGTGGGCCAGTGACACGACCGCCCGGACGATCCCGACGTTGGGATCCTGGACGTCGAGGTCGGTCACGAACGAGCGGTCGATCTTGATCGTGTCCAGCGGCAGGTGGCGGAGGTACGCCAGCGAGGAGTAGCCGGTCCCGAAGTCGTCGAGGACGATCCGGACGCCGAGGGCCCGCAGCTGCTCGAGGACCCGCAGCGAGGCCTCGGATCGGTCCATGACGCTCGACTCGGTGATCTCCAGCTCGAGGGCCGACGGCGCCAGGCGCGACCGGCGCAGGACGCGCGCGATGTTGGCCACGAGGTTCGGCTCGAGGAACTGCCGCGGCGAGAGGTTGACGCTCATGACGAGGTTCTCGCTCGGCCACCGGCGGCGCCACGCCTGGGCCTGCCGGCAGGCCTTCTCGAGGACCGTCTCGCCGAGCGCGACGATGAGGTCCGACTCCTCGGCGAGCGAGATGAAGTCGACCGGCAGGACGAGGCCGCGCGTCGGGTGGCGCCATCGGGCCAGGGCCTCGAAGCCGACGACTCGCTCGGTGCGGAGGTCGAGAATCGGCTGGTAGTGGACGGTGAGCTCGTCGCGCTCGAGGGCGAGGCGGAGCTCCGCCTCGACGTCGATTCGCTCGAATGCGTGGCGGCTGCGCAGCGGGTCGAACAGGACGACGCGGCGGACCGGATCGGTCTTCGCCTCGACGAGCGCGATCTCGGCCTCCTGGAGGATGTCCCCGGCGCCGATCGCGCCCGGCATCCCGGCGCCGATGCCCATGCTGGCGCTGATGAACCACATCCGGCCGTCGAGGTCGAGCGGCGGCTTGAGCGCGGCCGAGATCCGGTCGGCGACCGCCATGGCGGCGTCGGCATCGGTCTCTCGCAGCAGGATCCCGTACGTGTCGCCGCCGAAGCGGGTGACGACGTCGCGCGGGCCGAGGACGGACACGAGCCGGGCCCCGACGTCGCGGAGGACCCGGTCGCCCATCGCGTGACCGAGGCTCTCGTTGACGATCTGGAAGCGATCGAGGTCGAGCAGGATGACCGTCGCCGGGCGGGCGGTCTCGCCGGCGGGCGGCGTGGCGACGGCCTCGACGATCCGCTGGAGTAGCGTCTCCTTCGACGGCAGGCCGGTGACCGGGTCGCGCGGCGAGGAGACCTGCTCCTGGAGACGGGCGTTCTCGAGGGCGATCGAGGCCAGCTGAGCGAACCGGGCGAGGGCCTCGATCTCGGGCTGGCGGAACACTCGCGAGGTCGATCCGGAGGCGAGGCCGAGGACGCCGACGATGTGGGTACCGACCGACAACGGCACCCCGACCACGGCTCCGGCGCGCCCCCGGAACTCTGGCTGGGCGCCCTCGAGCTGGTCATAGTCGTCGACCGCGAGGGGCTGGCCGGTCTTGAAGACCCTGCCCCCCAGCCCCTGGCCGACGGCCAGTCGATAGCCGATGAACTCGGCGAACAGCCCGGTCCCGGCGCGGACCCTGAGCCCCGACCCGTCCGGCTCCTCGAGGTAGACGTAGCCGTGGTGGACCCCCAGCAGGCGCGTCGCGCGACCGAGGATCGCGTCGAGGACCTCCTCCGGGCCCCGGCCGGCGAGCAGGCCCATCGCCGTCTCGTCGAGGGCGGCGGCGAACTGGTCGCGCGAGGCGCGGAAGGGTGAGCCCTTGGCGATGAACAGCGCCTGGTCGGCGATCTCGACGAGCTCGTCCTTGGCCGCGGCGTCGTCGGGATGGCAGGCCACCCCGATGCTGATCGTGACGTGGGGCCCGCCGCTCTCGTCGGGGATGGCGGCGACGGCGGCCTGGATCCGCGACGCGACCTCCTCGGCCGCCCCGCGGGGGCAGTCCGGCAGGATGACCGCGAACTCGTCGCCGCCGTAGCGGTACGCGCGGTCGGCCTGGCGGATGCAGCTCTCGATCGCCCGGCTGACCGCGACGAGCAGGTCGTCGCCGGCAGGATGGCCGTTCCGGTCGTTGTAGCCCTTGAAGCGGTCGAGATCCATCATCAGGACCGCGATCAGGCGCAGGCCGTCGCCGTCGACCATGGCCTGCAGCTCGCGCTGGAACGAGCCGTGGTTGCGCAGGCCCGTCAGGGCGTCGCGCTCCGCCTGGACCTTGACCTCGTCGTGGGTCTCGGCGTTCCGGAGGGCGATCGCCGCCTGGGCCGCGAACAGCTTCGTCAGCTCGAACTCGTTCTGGGAGTAATGCGACTCGTCGGCGCCCATCCGGCCGATGTTCAGGGTGCCCAGGACCTCGCCCTCGGCCATGAGCGGGACGACGATCATCGACTCCGGCTCGAACGGCGTCCCCGGGATCTGGACGGAACGGGTGTCGAGGTGGGCGTCGTTGGCGAGGACCGGCTCCTTGTGGTCGACCGCCCAGCCCGTGAGGCCGGTGCCGAGGGGTGCCTCGTAGCTGAGGATGAGCTCGGCGAACCGATCGCGGGCGATGACCGGGCGGCGTACCTGGCGCTCGACGTCGACCCGGTAGATGGTCAGCGAGTCGTACGCGACCACGGTCTTCAGGGAGTCGGCGATCAGGTCGAGGACGCCGGATGGGTCGAGGGTCGAGAGGAGTCGCTCGTTGACGGCCAGGAGGCGGCGCTGGCTGATGAGCTGATGCTCCAGCTCCTCCTGCTGCTCGCGGAGCTGTTCAAGGCGCTCGGCGTTGACGAGCGCCTGGCCCGCGGCCCCGGCGAAGATCGAGAGGGTCGTCAGGTCGTCGGTCGTGAACGGCCGGTTGCCGATCCGGGACGCCACGATGAGGCCCCGGACGCGACCCTCGAAGGTCATCGGCACGACGAGCATCGACTCGGGGCCGCTGGCGAGGCCGACGATGACGCTCCGTGGGTCCTCGGCCGCGTCCGTGACGATCAGCGGCTCACCGTGCTCGGCGACCCAGCCGGTCAGGCCCTGCCCGACCTTGACCCGGAGCTGCTCGGGCGAGGGGTTGGGCGTGCCCATGAACACGCCCTGGAAGGCGATCGGCTCGCACCACCGGGTGTCCTGGTCGACCCGGTAGACGCGGATCGTGTCGCACGTGATCAGCGAGTGGGACTCGCCGACGATCGCCTCGCCGATGCCCTTGAGGTCCTGGAGGCTGCTGAGGCGGGCCGACAGCTCCTGGATGGCGCGGAGGCGGGCGGCGAGCGTCTCGACGGACTCCACGAGCCGGGTGTTGCCGATCGCGGTGGCGATGGCGTCCCCGAAGCTGCGGGCGAGGGCGACCTCCTCGACCGTCCAGTCGTGGGCCTGGCGGTGATACAGGACGATGAGGGCCAGCGGGTCACCGCGGAACATCGCCGGGACGAAGCACACCGAGCCGATGTCGTTGGCCAGGTAGACCTCCCTGAGGTCGTCGGTGATTCCCGGGTCGTGGATGTCCCGGAAGACGAGCACCGTCCCGAGGCGGAGGGCCCGCATGCCCGCCGTCTCGTGGTGCACGGTCAGGGTCGCGATCTTGTCGGCGATCTCGTCCGGGAGCTGGTAGCGGGCGCCGAGGTCGAGGGGCGTCTCCCGTCGCTGGTCGTAGAACCAGACCGCCACGCGGTCGGCCCCGAACAGCTCGACCGAGTTGTCGAGGACCTCGTCGAGGATCTCGCCGACCCCCTCGGCCCGCGACAGGTCGGCGGCGAGGCGCCGGAGCGCGTCGGCGACGGTGGACTCGAGGACCTGGGCGCCGGACCCGGAGGCGCCGGCCTGGCCGCTCGCCACGCCGCGACCGTTCCCTCTCTCGTGACCGTTCACCCTGCTGCGGCCGCTCACCCTGCTGCGGCCGGGCGCCGTCGCCGCGACCGCCGGGACGGTCCCAGTCGACAAGTCAGTCTCGACCGGCGCCGCGCGCGGCGACCCGGCCGGCTGTGAATCCGGGCCGGGACGCGCGGCGAGAGCCATCGAGGTACGTAGCTCCTTTGTGGCCGTGGCGATCCTGCCGATGCTGGGCGGAGGCGGTGACGGCGCGCACCCACGCGCCCCGGAACCGTAGTCCGCGACCCTCGCCGCAGCGATAGGAGAGGAGTACCAGCCGCGCGCGCCCTCCGTTCGCGATCGGACGGGGATCTGCGTCGGCGTCACCGTTCCGGCACGACGG
>DATEZX010000233.1:0-7222 GCA_035255225.1 Candidatus Limnocylindrales bacterium | reverse complement strand
CGGCGACGCGATTCGCAGGTCTACGCGACGGGGGCGCCCCTGAGCGCAGCCGGCAGCGGGCGCGACCGTGGCTTCGGCGTGACGTAGCGGTCGACCATCGCCCGGCTGCCCACGACCCGCAGGTCCCTGAACAGGAAGCCGATCTTCTTGGCCTGGTCGGCCAGGATCTCGTCCCGCGTCGCAAGGTCCCACAGCTCGCGCTTGAACGGCCCGATCGCCTTCTTGCGGGTCGTGTAGACGAATTGCTGGTCGGTCTGGCCGTCCTTGCGCTCGTCGAGGGCGTTGGCGAAGCACCAGGCGTTGATCGCCTCGTGGAGCGCTCTCGGGAACGCCGGGTGCTCGAACAGGGCGTTCTGGAAGCCCGTCGCGAGGTGGATCTCGGCGGTCTCGGTCTCCGGGAACTGGTGGAACAGCTCGTCGGGCAGGGTCGAGGCGCCGTGCTGGACCGTCCCGGCGAGGCCGTACTCCGCCCGCGCCACGGCGCCCAGCCGCTCGTGGACGGCGAAGTCCAGCGCGACCTGGGCCATCGACCCGTCTGGCAGCACGACCCCGCCGTGCGACGTGCCGGTCTGGACGCTGACCTTGCTGATCCCGAGGGCTCCCGGTGCCCGGCGCGCCAGCTCGGCGATGAGCCCGTCGAGGAAGGTCCGCAGCTCGGCCTCGGTCGAGTTGGACTTCCCGACCTCGCCGATCTCGCCGCCGACGCTGACCGTGACCCCGTCGGTCTCGAGGGTCCGGATGAGTGCCGCCAGCTCGGCGGTCCGCTCGAAGTTGGCGCGCTGCTGCTCCGTCACGTCGGGCTTGGCCAGGTCCACCAGGGTCGAGGCGTCGATGTCGATGTTGCGGTAGCCCGCATCGACCGCGAGACGGCAGGCTCGCCGGATCTCCTCGGTCATCGCCTCCGGGTCTGCTGCGTACTTCTTGGCGTTGAACTGGTAGTGGTCGCCCTGGAGGAAGACCGGCCCCTGCCAGCCCGCGGCGATCGCACCCGCCAGGCAGGCCGTCGAGTAGTCGATCGGCCGCTGGAAGGTGTACGTCTGCTCGCTCCGGGCGAGCTCGAGGATGACGGCGCCGACGTCGTGCGCGGCCGCGGTCTCGTAGACGATCCGGGCCATGTCGAACGTCTGGGCCCGGATGTTGATCGCCGGGACGGTGAAGCCACGGACCTCGCCGCGACCGCGGGCCATGTACAGGTCCTCGATGCTCGCCGAGCGGGCCCCGAGCGCGAGGGCGGCCTCCCAGACGAGCCATTGGGCGGCCTCGGCGACGGCCGCGTCCTGGGTGAAGGCGGCCGTCCAGGCGAGGTCCCGGACGGCGTCGCCGCGGACCGCGTCGGCATCGTCGACGACAAGTCGCCCGCCATCGAGGTGCACAGCGCCGCTGAGGCGGCTCAGGAGGTCCGGGACGGACGTCGCAACATTGGGCATCGTCCGCCCATTATCGATCGACTGGGCGGACGAGGCGGCGCGGGTCGCCCTGGCGGGTTGTGGCGAGGTCAGTGGACGGCGCCGCCCGACGGCGACCCGCCGTGCGGCCCGCCGTAGCCGACCCGGTAGCCGGCGATGAGGGTCCGGACCTCGTCGAGGGCCGTGACCCCCGCGGCCGCCAGGCCTGCCAGGTCGTCGCGGCGGTGGTGCAGATCGGCGTCCACGTCGGCGGTGGGGCGGCCGAGACGGGCCGCGATCTCGGGCAGGACGCCCCAGGCGAAGGACTCGTAGCGCGCGAGGCGCTGGTCCCAGGTTGCCAGGACGGCTGGGGGTAGCTCCTGGGCGTGCCCGTGGGCATCGCGGGCGAGCGGCCGCACGTAGTGGGCCGCAGTGACGCGCAGCGGTCCCGCCGCCTGTTCGCCGCGCGGCCGCAGGACGAGGACGCAGCCCAGGAAGGTCAGCTCCTGCGGGCTGAGCCGGAACGGAGCCCGGGCGAGGACCTTGCGAACGTCATCGAGCGAATCTGCCTCGAGGACGGCTCCGCGGCGCCCGTCGTGGACCAGCTGCCAGGCGCCCGGCCGGTCGAGGGCGGCCGTCGCTGCCGCCACGTCGTCGGGCTCGACGCCGAGCGAGGCGAGGGCGCCGTGGAGGACCTGCGCGCCGGCGCCGATTCGTCCCGCCGGGGCTGCCACGACCAACGGCAGGCGGCCCTCCACGAGCAGCCAGACGATGGCCGCCAGGTCGGCGTCGAGCGCTCCGGCGGCGATGAGCCCAACGATCGACGGGTCGGCGGCAGGCACGCCGCGAGCGTACCGGAGCGGCTTGCCCGGCACCCTGCGTGCCCACGCCCGGTGGTCGCTCTGGCCACGCCGGGATCTGGCGCGACAGCCCATGCCGAGACGGCGGCAAGTCGGTTTCCGCCGGCCTCCCGCCCGCCGCATTGCAGTCCCATATCGCCTCGGGTTATCGGGTTGACACTCCCCGGGGACGCCCCTACACTCCGCCGCCGGCGCACCCAGCGCCCTCCGGATCCCTCAGGAGGCGGCTCACCGAATGTCCAGCAGGCTGATCTACCGGCCGCACACGACGGCGCCTATCGGCGCTGCCGACGGCGGGAGATCTGTGCCCTCCTCGAGGTGACCACCGGGCGGCGAGGCCGCCCTGACGGAGACCACGAGCCGTGGGCCAGATCGGGCCCACGGTTCTTTGTTTGTCCAGGCTGGTTCCCCGGACGGAACCCAGGACGGATGACGAGCCGCGAGCCCACCCCCGACGCGACGCGCCGGAACGGGCCCCCGGCTCGTTCCATGTCCAGCCATCGTCCCCGTTCAAGGAACCCCAGCCATGACCGCCACGACGCTCCGACAACCGAAGACCGAGCTCCGACCGGACCGGCCCGCGGTCCTGGCCGGGCTGGAGAACCAGGCCGTGGCCGCTGAGGCCCCGACGATGGTCGTCGCCGTCCCGGCCCTCCTCGTCGAGGGCGTGACGAAGCGCTTCATCGTCGGCCGCAGGAAGCGGCCCGTGACCGCGATCGCCGACGTGTCGCTTCGCCTCGAGCGCGGCGGGACGGTCGGGATCCTGGGCGCCAACGGCTCGGGCAAGTCGACCCTGATCCGGCTCGTGTCCGGCCTCCTGACCCTCGACCAGGGTCGCGTGGAGGTGTTCGGCCACGACGTCGCCCGCGACGAGATGGCCGTCAAGCGGCTCATCAACCGGGTCAGCGTGGACGCCGCGTTCTTCAAGAAGCTCAGCCCGATGGAGAACCTCCTCTTCGCGGCTCGCCTGTACGGCCTCGATGCCGGCCAGGCCCGGCGCGACGCGGTCGTGATCTGCGAGCGGCTGGGCATCGCCAGGAAGCGGCTCGGCCGGCCGACCGAGCAGATGAGCCGGGGCATGCAGCAGAAGGTCGCCATCGCGCGGGCCCTCCTCACCAGTCCCGCGCTCCTCCTGCTCGACGAGCCGACGACCGGTCTCGACCCCCGGTCGAAGCTCGATGTCCAGACGTTCATCGAGGATGTCCGGGCCAGCCACGACGCATCGATCGTCCTGACGACCCACGACCTCGATGAAGCGGACCGGCTCTGCGAGCGGATCGCCGTCCTCGACAACGGCCGGGCCGTCGTCCAGGACACGCCGGCGGGCCTCAAGCGGTTGGTGGCCTCGCAGGGCCAGCCCGCCACCCTCCACGCCGTGTTCATGACCTACACCGGCCGCTCCCTCGACGAGGACGTCGAGGAAGAGGGCGAGTCGGATGACAACGACGACTAGTCAGAAAGGAGATCCAGGTGCTTGCCAGCGCTGAAGAGCGGCGTCGCATGGTGCATGAGCGGATCGCTCAGGCCCGCGAGGCCGAGCGAGCGCGGCTGGCCGAGCGAGCCCGCCAGGGCGAGGTCGGCCGCCGGCGCCGTCCATCCCTCCGTCGGTCCGTCGGCCGATCGATGATCTCGATCGGTCGGCGGCTCGCGGCGGAGGGGACTCCCGCACCCGTCCGGTCCCGCTAGGGGCCGGACGGGCTCCGAAAGGCACGGCCACCCGATGGCACTCATCGCCCACGAGCTCAAGGCGTCGTACGCCTTCATGGAGCGCAACTTCTTCCTCAGCCGTCGGTACTGGGGCTGGGAGGTCGCGTTCCTCGTCTACTCGGCCGCCGGCGCGCTGTCAATCTCGTTCATCGGCGCCCAGGCCGGCGATCCCCGCCTGCTCCTCACGCTGATGGTCGGCGCGATCTTCTGGAACTACCTGTCAGTGGTCTTCAGCTGGATCGCCGAGACGATCGCCGTCGAGCGCTGGGAGGGCACGCTCGAGTACACGATGATGGCCCCGGTCCGGAGGTCGACCCACCTGCTGGGCTCGGTCGCCTACGCGATGCTCTACGGCCTCGTCCACACCGCGGCGATCCTCGTCGCGATGGTCGTGTTCTTCCCGAACCTGGCCATCGGCGGGGCGAACCCGCTGACGGTCGTGACGTTCATGGTCCTCGGCTCGTTCAGCTTCGTCGGGATCGCGATGATCGCCGCCATCCTGCCGCTGCTGTACGTCGAGCGGGGGGCCCAGATGACGTTCGTCCTGCAGTCGGTCCTGCTGCTCGTCAGCGGGGTCTACTACCCGGTCAGCGTCCTGCCCGGCTGGATGCAGGCGATCTCCCGTCTCTCGCCCGCGACCTACGCCATCGACGGGGTCCGGAAGGGCCTCATCGAGGGCGCGCCACCGAGCGCTGTGGTCGGCGACATCTGGCCGCTCGTCGTGATGGGCATCGTGTTCATCCCGATCGGACTGTGGGCCTTCGGTCGCGCCGAGCGCTATGCGAAGCGGACCGGCAAGCTCAAGCGGGTTGGGTGATGGACACTCGAACGACGGCTGGTCCGGCCACCCCGACCACCCCTCGCGACAGCACCTCCGGGCTCCGGCTCCGGCCGTACGCGGGCGAGCGGGACCTGGCCGAGATCGTTCGCCTCGAGAACGCCGAAGCCGAGGCCGATGGGCTGCAGGAGCGAGTGACGCTCGAGGGTGAAACGACCTTCTTTGCCCATCCGAACGACAAGTTCGACCCGGGCCGCGACGTGACGATCGCCGAGGTCGACGGCCGTCCGATCGGGGTCGGCTTCCGCAACTGGGTCGAGACCACCGACGGGTTCAACGAGTACCGGATCAACGGCGCGGTCGACCCCGCCTGGCGGCGGCGCGGCGTCGGCACGGCGCTCGTCGCGGAGAACCTCCGGCGGATGCGCGAGCTCGCGGTCGGTCACGATGTGCCGCCCGAGCGGAAGGTCCTGGGCTCGTGGACCGGCGACTCGCAGCCCGGCGCGGCCGCGGTTCTGTCGGCCGCCGGCTTCGCGCCGATCCGGTGGTTCTTCCTCATGACGCGGCCGACCCTCGACGACGTCCCGGACCTCGCCCTCCCCGAGGGACTCGAGATCCGGCCCGTGACCGAGGCCAACGTCCGGGCCGTGTGGGCCGCCGATATCGAGTCCTTCCGCGACCATTGGGGCGGCTTCGACGGCTCAGAGGTCATGTTCCAGCGCTGGATGGCCAATCCCCACACCGACCTGTCGCTGTGGCTCGCGGCCTTCGATGGCGACGAGGTCGCGGGCGGCGTCCTCAACGCGATCGACCCGGACGAGAACGAGGCGCTCGGCGTCTCCCGCGGCTGGCTCCACAGCGTCTTCACCCGCCGGCCGTGGCGGCGCCGTGGCCTCGCAGCCGCGTTGATCGTCCGGTCGTTGGACCTGCTCCGCGAGCGTGGGATGACCTCGGGCATCCTCGGTGTCGATGCCGAGAACCCCTCGGGGGCGCTCGGCCTCTACGAGCGCCTCGGCTTCGTCGTCAGCTACCGCTCGACGGCCTGGCGGAGGGCCCTGTGAGCGGCGCGGCGAGCGGGACGGCGAGCGGGACGGCGAGCGGGACGGCGGCGAGCCACGCGCTCTCGGCCCTGGGCTGGAACCAGCGCCTCGACGCGGCCTTCGCGAGCTGGGCCGCGCCCGGCGTGCTCCCGGCGCGCGTCGTGACCGAGGAGCGCGGCCTCGTCCGCGTGGCCACGGCCGGCGGCGAGGTCGCCGCGACCCTGGCCGGCCGGCTGCGGCACGCAGCCGAGCTCGATCCGACGGTCGACCTGCCGGCGGTCGGTGATTGGGTGGCGCTGTCGGGCAACTCGGCCGCCATGGGTGGCCGCTCGGATGGCGAAGCCTCCACCGGCGCCGTCGTCCAGGGCGTGCTGCCGCGCGCCTCGGCGATCGTCAGGCGGGCGCCGAGCGATCACCCCCGGCCGACCCAGGTCCTCGCCGCGAACGTCGACGTCGCGTTCCTCGTGACCTCGCTCAACCGCGACTTCAACCTCCGGCGCCTGGAACGCTACCTGGCGGTGGCCTGGGAATCAGGCGCCCGACCGGTCGTCGTCCTCTCGAAGGCCGACCTGGCGGCGGACGTCGAGGGCATGCGGCTCGCGGCCGAGGCCGCCGCCCCGGCGACGGACGTCGTCGCCGTCTCGGCCGTGACCGGCGACGGCCTCGACGCGGTTCGGCGGCACCTCGGGCCCGGTCGGACCGTCGTCTTCCTCGGCTCGTCCGGGGTCGGCAAGTCCAGCCTCGTCAACGCCCTGGCCGAGGCGCCACTCCTGGCGATCGCGGCGATCCGCGAGGACGACGCCCGTGGCCGGCACACCACGACCCGGCGGCAGCTGCTCCGCCTGGGCGACGCCGTCGTCATCGACACGCCCGGCCTGCGGGAGCTGGCCCTGGCCGACTCAGACGGCCTGGCCGAGACGTTCGACGACCTCGACCGGATCGCCGGGGACTGCCGCTTCCGCGACTGCCGGCACGACGGCGAGCCCGGCTGTGCCGTCCGGGCGGCCGTCGCCGACGGACGCCTCGCGCCGGACCGCGTGGCGGCCTTCCGGAAGCTCGAGCGCGAGGCTCGGCGGGCCGAGCTGGCGGGCAACGCCGTCGCTCGCCGGGCCGAGCGCCGGCGCTGGTCGGCGGTCATGAAGAGTGTCGAGCGACACATGGATCTCAAGTACGGGGTCGAGCGATGACCTCGTCGACCGGACCCGCGACGGCGGTCGGCGTCGCGAGCCTCCGGCCATTCGACCCGGCTCGCGACTACGCACCCGTCGCGGAGCTCATCTGCGAGGCCAACCGCCACGACGGTGTCGACTGGCTTCCGAGCGCCGAGGGCCTCGAGCACGACCTGGCGCACGACGGCTCGTTCCGGCCCGCGATCGACGGCGTCGTCGCCGCGGTCGACGGTCGCCTCGTCGGCCTGGCGGCCACCGGCTGGCGACGGCGGGGCGACAAGGT
>DATEZX010000232.1:0-3171 GCA_035255225.1 Candidatus Limnocylindrales bacterium | reverse complement strand
CGACGAGATCGGGACCGAGCTGGAGGCCGTGGCCGCCCGGACGATCGCCGAGCGCGGCGTCCAGCTCATCGGGACGGCCCACGGCAACACCCTCGACAACCTGATGCTCAATCCGACCCTGTCCGACCTCATCGGTGGGATTCAGAGCGTCACCCTTGGCGACGAGGAGGCCCGCCGTCGCCGCACCCAGAAGAGCGTCCTCGAGCGCAAGGCGCCGCCCACGTTCGACGTCGTCATCGAGATCCAGGATCGCGAGAAGGTCCTCGTCCACGCCGACGTGGCCGACACCGTCGACGCCCTGCTCCGCGGCGACCCGATCGCGCCGGAGCTCCGCTGGCGTGACGAGGGCGGCGTCCACCGCTCGCAGGCACGGCCGCGCCCGTCGCCGCGCGAGCAGCTCGGCGCGGATCGCTTCGCCGGCCTCGTCGGCGTCGGCACGGGCTGGCGCACCGAACCCGGCTGGCGCGGCGAAGGCTCATATCGCGGGTCAGCCGGCGGGCCGGGCAGCGAGCGACTGCCGACCCGACCGGGCTTCCGGCCCGGGGCGTCGGGCTCGTGGCGACCGGGCCGGGCCGGCAACGGCCGCGCCGGCAACGGCGGCTCGAGCGCGGCCTCGCCCGGCGACACCCCTCGGCCCGGGGGCGAGGCGACGGCCGAGGCGCCGTTCGTCGCCGGCGAGATCGCCGATCGGGGACCGCTGGAGCGCGGGACCGCGCCGGAACCCGAGCCCCGGGCGCGCGAGGTGCGGGAGCTGAGCCGCCACCGCGAGTGGCGGGAATCGGCCACCCGGGCGATCGACGCGCTCCGGGCCGACGAGGGGACCGGTCCCGTCAACGCCGAGGCGATCGAGGCCGAGGACGCGGCGCTGATGGCCCAGGTCCGGGCCGCCGCGCCCGACGACGGCATCGAGGAAGCGGTCCGGATGGCCGATCCGGCAACCCTGCCGACGCTCCGGGTCCTGCCCCAGGGCATCAGCCGGCGGCGCCTGGAGCAGGCGGTCCGGGGGCTCCAGCTGCCGGTCATCGTGGCCCACGAGGTGGACGACGCCGACGTCGTCATGACGATCCGCAACGAGTACAAGCAGAAGACGCCCCTCATCCGCGAGGCCGAGGAGCGGGCGATGCCGATCTACGTCCTGAAGGCCAACACGGTGCCCCAGATGGAATCGTCCCTGACCTCGATCTTCGCCCTCGAGATCGACCCGCGCGACGCGGCGCTGCGAGAGGCCGAGGAGGCGATCGGGGCGGTCCTCCAGAGATCGGAGCCGGTCGAGCTGGCGCCCCAGAACGCCTACATCCGTCGCCTCCAGCACCAGATGGCCGAGCGGGCCAACCTGGTCTCGCGGTCCCGCGGCCGCGAGCCATACCGCCGCGTCCGCCTTTACCCCGACCCGGCACGGAGCGCCTGGCACTAGGGAGGAGCCGGGTACGCCGCTCGCCGTCATGGCGAGCTCCGGGGCCCGGCCGCCAGCCACGACCATCAGCATCGAGCTCCTGGGCCATTCGAGCGTCCGGATCGATCTCGACGGGATCGGCTTCCTGACCGACCCGGCGACCGAGCCGCGCATCGGGCCGCTCCGGCGGCTCGTGGCCCCGGTCGGCGAGCGGACGTTCGAGGCGGTCGACGTCGTCCTGATCTCGCACCTCCACCTCGACCATCTCGACCTGCCGTCGCTTCGGCGCGTGCCGGGCGAAGCGATCGTCGTCGTCCCCCGCGGCGCCGGGGCGTGGCTCCGACGGGCCGGTCGCGAGCGGGTGGTCGAGCTGACCGCAGGGGACACCGTGACGCTCGGCGGGGTGGTCGCCCGGGCCGTGCCGGCTCGGCATGGCGGGTTTCGGCCGCCCCGCGGCCCGCGGGCCGAGGCGCTCGGCTACGTCCTCGAGGGCAGTCGGAGCGTGTATTTCGCGGGCGACACCGGCCTGTTCGACACGATGCATCAGATCGCCCCTGACGGGCTCGACCTGGCCCTGCTGCCGGTCGCCGGATGGGGCCTCACGCTGCCCCTCGCGACGCACCTGGACCCGCTCGGCGCGGCCCACGCGGCGCGGCTCCTCGGAGCCCGCGCCACGGTGCCCATCCACTGGGGCACCTATCGACCGGCCGGCCTGCATCATCCGGCCCTCCGTGGCGACCGCCATCGGCCGCCCCGCGAGCTGGTGCGGCTGGCCCGCCTGCACGCCCCGAACGCCCGCATCCGGCCGCTCGACATCGGCGAGCGGATGGAGCTCACGTGAGCGGGCCGGCCGGCTCCCGGCGGCCACGCTGGCGCGCGCCGGCACGGCCGGAGCTGCGGGTCTCGAGCCCGGTCCGCGTCCGCGAGCTGCTCCTCGGGCCGATCCGCACCGCCGCCCTGTACCCGGGGGGCCTGGGGCGGCTGGCCCGGCGGGCGATCATCGTCAACATCGTCGACGCGACCGTCCTCTGGCTCATCGCGGGGCCGTTGCCGGGCGTTGACATCCCGACCTGGCCGGCGGCCTTCGCGGTCGTGCTCGTGGCCGCGATCGTCTCGGCGCTCGTCCGGCCGGTCGTCCTGTGGGTCGCCGCGCGCGTCGGGGCGGTCGCGTTCGTCCTCGCGGTGCTCGTCAGCGCCGGCGTCTACATGGTCTCGGACTGGATCGTCCCCGGCGCGAAGATCGCCGGGCCGCTGCCGGCGCTCGCCGCCGCGATCGGGGTCGTCATCGGAAACACGATCGTCATCTGGCTCCTGTCGATGAACGGCGACGACTCGTACTACGCGGCGCTCCAGATGCGCCTCGCCCGCGACCGTGGCCTGGTCGACGACACGTCGACGCCGGGCCTGCTCTGCATCCAGGTCGACGGCCTATCGGCGCCCGTCCTTCGCGAGGCCGTCCGAGCCGGTCGGATGCCGTTCATCGCCGGGCTCCTTCGCGACTCCCACCGGCTGCTCGAGTGGCGGTGTCGGGTCCCCTCCATGACCTCGGCGAGCCAAGCCGGGATCCTGCTGGGGTGCTCGGACGACATCCCGGCCTTCCGGTGGTACGAGAAGGCGTCCGGCCGGCTGGTCGTGTCGAACCACCCGGCCGACGCGGCCGGGATGGAGGCCCGCCTGTCGGGCCTCGGCGACGAGCTCCTCACCGGCGGGACGAGCGTCTCGAACGTCTTCGCCGGCGGCGCGGCCCGCAGCGTCCTGACGGCCAGCACCCTCGAGGT
>DATEZX010000231.1:0-5652 GCA_035255225.1 Candidatus Limnocylindrales bacterium | reverse complement strand
GGCGGCCTTCGACGGCCGCCACTACCACGCCTCGCGGCTCCTGAACTCGCCGCAGTCGATCTCGCGGCCGCGGGTCCCGATCATGGTCGGGGGCGGCGGGGAGCGGAAGACGCTCCGGCTCGTCGCGCAATACGCCGACGCCTCGAATGTCTTCGGCGGCCCGGAGGAATGTGCGCGCAAGTTCGAGGTCCTGCGGGCGCACTGCGAGACCCTCGGTCGGCCGTACGACGAGATCGAGCGCTCGAACCTCGTGAACGTCGATCTCGCCGTCCCGGGCCTGGTGGCGGCGCGGAGCGCCTCCGCGGCCCAGCTCGTGGACTGGCTCGGGCAGCTGTCGGATGCCGGCGTCCAGCACGCCATCATCAGCGACGACCATCTGACGCCGGAGAAGATCGCGATCCTCGGCTCGGCGGTCCTGCCGCAGGTCCGCGACCTCTGACGAGAAATACCCCCGGGGGGTATCGAGTTCGTGCTACGATGAGCCCGATGACGGACCAGCCCCGCGAGGCCGGCGTCTCCGACGACGCCTCGCACGACCCCAACGGCAGCAACCCTGCCAACCCCTTCGGCGGACTCTCACTGTCGATCATCGGCGGCACCGGGTCGACGACGGCCCTTGCGCCCGCCTCGCCGTCCTTCGGTGAGGCGCGACCCGGAAGGACCGAGACGAAGCTCCTGATCATCGGCTCCGGGCCCGCCGGGCTCACGGCCGCCATCTACGGCGCGCGCGCCGACCTCGAGCCGATCGTCCTCGGCGGCACGACCCCCGGTGGCCAGCTCATGCTGACGAGCGACGTCGAGAACTACCCGGGCTTCCCCGAGGCCATCCAGGGACCGGACCTCATGGCCGCCTTCCGGACCCAGGCGGAGCGCTTCGGGACGCAGATCCACGACGTGGACGTGGACATGGTCGACTTCTCCGGCCGGCCGTTCCGCGTCTGGGCGCGCGGTGTCGAGTACCGGGCCGAGGCGGTGATCGTCGCGACCGGCGCCTCCGCGCTGTGGCTCGGGCTCGAGAGCGAGGAGCGGCTTCGGGGCCGCGGTGTCTCCGCCTGCGCGACCTGCGACGGCTTCTTCTTCCGCGATCAGGAGATCGCGGTCGTGGGCGGCGGCGACACGGCCCTGGAGGAGGCGCTGTTTCTGACGCGCTTCGCGACGAAGGTCCACCTCCTCCATCGCCGCGAGGGCTTCCGGGCCAGCAAGATCATGCTCGACCGGGCGCGTAGCCACCCCAAGATCGCCATCCAGACGAACACCGCCGTCGACGAGGTCCTCGGCGAGGACAAGGTTCGCGGCCTGCGGCTGCGCGACACCCAGACGGGAGCGATACGGGAGATGCCCGTCGGCGGCCTGTTCGTGGCCATCGGCTACCGGCCCAACACCGCGATCTTCCGCGACTGGCTCGACGTCGACGAGGGCGGCTATCTCGAGATCGTCGGCGAGACCGGCTCGAAGATCGAGGGCGTGTTCATCGCCGGCGACGTCCACGACCACCACTACCGCCAGGCCGTGACGGCGGCGGCGGACGGCTGCAAGGCCGCCATCGACGCCGAGCGCTGGCTCGAGGCCCAGGGCATTGCCGAGGCGCGCACCCTGACGGCCTGGTAGATGGCGCGGCGATGAAGTTGGCATGAAGGTTCGAACGCAATAGCCCACAGGCGCGGCGCGGTCCGGTAGGTTCGCGGGCATGTTCGAGCGGTCGCGTCGACTCCCGCGCTGGTGGCCCGTCGCGGCCGCGCTCGTCGTCGTGGCCATCGTCGTCGCGGCCGTTGCCCTGGGAACCCAGGGCCCGCCGTCGACGGCGCAGGGGCCGACCGCCTCGCCGCCGGCTCCCTCCGAGGGCGCCGCGTCGCTCGGTCCGACCGACTCCCCCTCTCCAGCGGCGACCGCGACGCCGATCCCGTCCGCCAGCCCGATCTTCCCGGGCGGCCTCCTCGTGGCCGACCGCGGCAACGGCCGGATCCTCGTCCTCAACGAGCAGGGCGCAATCCTGTGGCGATTCCCGGCCGCTGCGGCGGCACTCCCGAAGGGTCAGGCGTTCTCGGCCGACGACGCGTTCATCGACCCGAACGGCAAGACCATCGTGGCCAACGACGAGTTCCACGAGGTCATCGACCGGATCGACATCGCGACCGGCCGGATCGTGTGGCAGTACGGCCGCTACGGCTCGCCGGGCGCGGGATCCGGCCAGCTCCACACGCCCGACGACGCCTATCCGCTGGCGAATGGCGACATCGTCGTCGCCGACATCGAGAACTGCCGGATCCTCGAGATCGCACCGGACAAGTCGATCGTCCGGCAGTGGGGCCGGACCGGCGTGTGCCGCCACCAGGCCGGTGTGACGTTCGGGCGACCGAACGGCGACACGCCGCTGCCCGACGGGGGCCTCCTGATCACCGAGATCCGTGGCTCCCGAGTCGTCCGGCTGGCCGCCGACGGCCACGTCGTCTTCGACATCCACGTGCCGGTCGCGTACCCCTCGGATGCCCAGCTGGACGCCAACGGCGACGTCGTGGTGGCGGATTTCTCGACCCACGGCCAGGTCGTCGCGGTCGATCCGACAGGGGCGCTGGTCTGGCGCTACGGGCCCTCGTCCGGTCCGGGCGCGCTGAACCACCCCAGCCTAGCGACGCCGCTCGCGAACGGCCTGATCTCGATCAACGACGACTTCCGGGACCGGATGCTCGTCGTCGACCCACGGACCGGCGCCATCGCCTGGCAGTACGGCCACGCCGACCACGTCGGAACCGGGCCGGGATTCCTCAACACCCCGGACGGCCACCAGCCGCTACCCCCAGGCCTATTCCCCCTGGCGACACCCGCTGCCTCGTAGACCCGATCGGCCCGCCGGTCGATGGCTCGCGGCGCGGGAGCGTAGGATCGGGCGGATGTCCAAGCTTCGCTCGGCGATCATCGTCCACGAGGGCGGGAACCGGTTCGTGGCCGGGACCGGCACGAACCGGACGATCGTCTATGGCAACTCGATCGAGGCCGGCGAGCTAAGCCCGATGGAGACCGTGGCGGTGTCGCTCGCCGCCTGCAGCGCGATGGACGTCATCTCGATCGCCGAGAAGAAGCGCCAGGTCATCGCGCGCTACGAGATCCGGGTCGAGGCCATCCAGCGCGACGAGTACCCGCAGGTCCTGACCCGGGCGGACGTCATCCACACGGTCGAGGGACCCGGAGTCGAGGAGGCGGCGATCCGGCGGGCGATCGAGCTGTCGGCGACGAAGTACTGCCCGGTCAACGCGATGCTCTCGGCCGGCGAGACCGAGGTCCACCATCGCTACGTCGTCCGGAACACCGGCGACCGGCCGTTCGAGGCCGAGGGCGAGGTCGTCGTCACCGGGCCGTACCGCCGACCCGAGGTGGTCGCCTAAGTCCCTCCAGCTCCTACGTCCAGCGGCGGCGAGAGGATCGTCGGAGAACGTGGCGAGCGTCCCTAGACTGTGCGCCCATGGTCCCGGCGCGCACGCACCTGTCGCCGTTGCTCATCGGCCGAGACGCCATCCTTCAGCGGGCGCGCCAATCCGTTGATGAGGTCCTCGCGGGCCACGGGCAACTCCTGCTCCTGGCCGGTGAAGCAGGCATCGGCAAGACGCGTCTGGGCGATGCGATTCGAACGGTCGCTGAGGGGCGCGGCTTCAGGTTCGCGGCGGGCGAGCTGGCGCCGCAGGACCAGGATGTGCCCGGCGCGCTGATCCTCGACCTGGCCAGGACGATGGCACGAATCGAGCATCTCGCGTCCCTCGGCGACGGCATCCTTGCGCTGACGGAGCGGGCCCTCGGCGCCGAGAACGCCGAGCGCCGGCTGGTCGTGGGGCGGCTCGTGGATCTCGTCGCCGATGCCGCAGCCACGCCCCTCATGCTGTGGTTCGACGACATCCACTGGGCCGACGAGCTGAGCCTCGAGATCCTGTCCGACCTCGCCAGGCGGGCACGCGACCGACCGATCCTCCTCGTCGCCGCCTATCGGACCGAGGAGGTCGGGCCGCGCGCGTCGCTCCGCGACTGGCGGTCGCGGCTGATCACGCAGCGGACCGCCGAGGAGGTCCGTCTGCCGCGGCTCTCGCGGGATGAGACCGCCATGGTGACCACGCTCATCGCGGGCAGCAGCCTTCCGGCTCCGCGCGACGTGGTGGACGCGGTGTTCGAGCGGACAGACGGCGTCCCGTTGCACATCGAGGAGCTGGTCGGTGCGCTCGAACCCGAGGCCCTCGTCGACGGCCGTGCGATTCGCCGGGCGGCAGTCCCGGAGACGCTCGAGGATGCAACCCTCCAGCGCATCGCGCGCCTGTCGCTCGAGGCACAGCGGGTCGCCGGCGCCGGCGCGGTCATCGGCCGGTCGTTCGTGCCCGAGGTCCTCGCAGGCGTCATGGACGTCCCGGTGGCTGCGCTCGAGAGCCCGCTCCAGGAGCTGATCGACCATCGCGTGCTCGAGCCACCCGGGCTGCGCGGCCAGTACGACTTCCGGCACCAGCTCCTGCGCGACGCCCTCTACGGCAGCGTGACGCCACCGGATCGCCGGCGCCTCCACGCCCGCGCGGCCGAGTTCGGGGCGCGGCTCGAAGGGGCGTCGGAGGTTCACGCCTCGCTGCATTTCGAGCGCGCCGGCCTCCGTGATCAGGCGTTTCGGACGGCCCTGTCCGGCGCGCGCGCCGCTGCGCGGATCAGCGCCCACCGCGAGGCGTTCGACCTGTTCGAGCGGGCCATTCGAAACATCCCCGACGGTCTCGAGCCGCTGGAGCACGGGCGCCTTCTCGAGGAGTTCGGGATCGAGGCTGCCGCGATCGACGACAACGAGCTGGCAGCGAAGTCACTCGCGGAGGCGCGGACGATGTATCTGGCGGCGGGCGAGCCGCTCATGGCTGCCGAGATCGTGGTGCCGCTGACCTCCATTCGGCATCTCCTCGGCTTCGGCCTGACTCACGCCGAGCCGAGTGTGCTCACCGCGATCCGTGAGATCGAGGCGCTGCCGGAGTCGACGGAGTTACGCCGGGTTCGAGCACGGCTGCTCGTCGCTCTCGCGACGTCCTATGGCCACGCTGTCCGGGTGGAGGAGGCGGACCGCATCGCCCGAGAGGCGCTCGTCATCGCCCGCGAGATCGGCGACGTCAGGGCCGAGGTCGAGGCGCTCTGCGTCCTCGCGATGTCGACGCCCTTCCTGAGCCGCGAGGAGGGTTTCGCGTTCGGGCGGGAAGCCATCGGGCGCGCCCGCGGAGCGGGACTCGATCTCGAGGCAGCTCGCGCCTATCGCTGGCTCGGATCGACGGCGTCACAGGTGTTCGAGCCGGAGGCGGCCGAGCTGCTCCTCCGTGAGGGCATCGCCCACGCCGAGCACAGCGAGCTCGCCAACCACCGGAACTACATGACGGCGCACCTCGCTCTCGTCCTGTGGCAGACCGGTCGCTGGACCGACGCGCTGACCCTGGCCGAACGTGCCCTGGCGGACGGCCGGGGCGGCCTCACCACCCGCATTACGGGCCTGTATGCGAACGGGTTCGTCCTCCTTGGGCGGGGTGCCTTCGAGGAGGCGAGCGAGCGACTCGAGCAGAGCCTTGCGCTCGCCGAACGCTTCGGGGAGCTCCTGCGGCTGTCCGCTCCCATCTGGGGCCTGGCCGAGCTGGCGCTCCTTCGAGGAGACCCACGGCG
>DATEZX010000230.1:0-7093 GCA_035255225.1 Candidatus Limnocylindrales bacterium | reverse complement strand
GCCGGCTCGTCCTGCTCGCGCTGCTCCTCGTGGTGGCCGGCTGCGGCCAGGCGCGCCAGGGGCCGACCTATCCCCCCGCCGGCGCCACGCCCATCGCCGCGACGGCGGAGACGGCCGCCGCGCAGGCGGCCGTCAGCCAGGCCGTCGCCCCCAGCGGGCTCCTGATCGCCGCGGCCGCGCAGGCCTACCGGCCACCGGAAGGGCCGTGGCTCGCGGCCGCCCCGAGAACGGTGATGGAGTTCGACGCGGCGGGGGGCGGCGCCGTCGGATTCGTGGTCCTCTACGGCCTCGGATCCACGGCCGATGCCACCGCCGCGGCGGCCGACCAGGCGGCCTTCATCGCCCGCCCGACGGGTCGGGTGTACTTCCCGAACGACGCCCACTTCGTGATCCGCGTCCTCGGCACGGCGGTCATCTTCTTCACGTGGTCGCCCGGGAGCGGCGACGCTCGCCTGGCCGACGTTCAGGCCGCGCTCGAGGGCCTCGGGACGGCCGTCCCGATCCCCGGCTGAGGCCGGACCTCGGGCCGAGCCGAACGCCGGCTGTCCCGATCCCGGGCTGAGGCCGAAACCCGGCTGACCGCAATCCCCGGGCGGCTGCCGGTCAGCGAACCGTGATCGGCGTGTCGACCCTGGCCCACGCCCGCACCTGGTCACGCTTGACCTTGTAGGTGTGCGTGCGCGGGAAGTCCGCCTCGGGCCACAGCCGCCAGCCGGCCATCCGCTGGTTCGGGCCGAGCCTGGCGTTCGCCGCCTTGACGGCGGCATCGATCGTCGAGCGGATCGACTCCGGCGGGGTCGCGGCGTCGAAGCCCAGCTCCCGTCCGGATTGCGGCATGCCATGGACGCCGGGCGCCAGGACGATCGCCTCGATCCGGCCCGGCCGCGTCTCGATGACGACCGAATCGCGGATGCCCTCGATCCGGAGGGCGTTCTCGATGTCCTCGGGGTAGACCTTGAAGCCGTTTGGCAGGGCGATCATGTCCTTCACCCGGCCCGACAGGATCAGCCGCCCCTCGGGATCGAGGTGGCCGATGTCGCCGCTTCGGTACCAGCCGTCCTCGGTGAAGGCCTCGGCCGTCTTCGCCGGCTCGTCCCAGTAGCCCTTGAACAGCATCGCGCCCTTGAACTGGATCTCGCCGTCCTCGGCGATCCGCATCTCGACGCCGGCGGGTGGCCGGCCGACGGTCCCGAGGCCGTGGTCCTCGAGCGTCGTGCAGGCGCCGGTTCCGGTCTCCGACGCGCCGTAGCCCTGGAGGACGATGCAGCCGAGGTCTTCCCAGGCCTGCTGGACCGCGGGCGGCAGGAACGCCCCGGCCGAGACGAACAGCCGCAGCTCCCCGCCGAGCTGGCGATGCACGCTCCGGAACAGGAAGCGCCGAGTGCCGAGCGGCAGCGGTCGGGCGACCCGCCGGAGGAGATCGAACTGGCGGCGCCGGCCGGTCTTGTCGACCTCACGCTCGATGCCGCTCCAGAACAGGTCGAGGACCTGCGGGACGACGACCATCGAGGTGACGCGGTGGGTCCGCATCGCGTCGAACAGGATCCGGGGATTGATGCTGCGCGGGTACAGGATGTCGGCACCCAGCGACAGCGCGTAGAACAGCGCGACGGCCTGGCCCAGGAGGTGCGACAGCGGCGGGATCGAGAGGAGCCGGTGCTCGAGCCTCGGGATGATCAGGTAGAACGACCTGATCGAGGCGACGATGTTGTCGTGGGCGAGCATGACGCCCTTGGGCGTGCCCGTGGTGCCCGACGTGAAGACGAGCTCCCACAGCTCGTCGGGCCTCGGCCGTGGGAGCGCCTCGAGGTGGGCTTCCCAATCGGCCGGCAGGGCGTCGTCCGGGGGCGCGGCGATCGCCTCGACCAGGCTGGTCGGGAACGCCTCGAGGCTGGCCTCCGCCGGGTCCGGCGCGTCCCGACCGGTGCCGAGGATCAGGCGACGCGGGGCCGCCTTCCTGACGATCCCGGCGATGGCGTCGATCGACATCTGGAGGTCGAGCGGCACCAGGATCAGGCGAGCCCGGATGGCGCCGAAGTAGACGGCAGCGAGGCTCGGCGTGCTCGGCGCCCAGGTCAGGATCCGGTCGCCCGGCTCGAGGCCGAGGGCGCGAAGCCGGAAGGCCGCCGCCCTCGACCGGTGGTCGAGCTCGCGGTAGCTCCACGACTCGATCGTCCCGTCGTCGCGACGCACGCCCAGGGCGGGTCGATCGGCGTACTTCGCGACCGCCTCGTCCAGCAGGTCGAGCAGCGTCTCCACGCGTCCTCCTCGCGGACCGCACCTGGCGCGAGCCTGAGCAGCCCGGTGCGTGGCTCGCCACCGCGGTGCGTGCCTGAGCCTACGACGCCGCGGAGGCCCCGGCGTCACGCTCGTGCGGGCGTCGCCGGGCCTCGTCGGCACCGCACCTACACTCGGCCACGTGGGGTATCGCCTTGCGCGGCTCAGGGATGGCGTCGTCGAGTTCCACATCAGCGGGCCGTCGGATGTGCCTGGGCTGCTCGTCATCCACGTCGGGTCACCGAGCGCGGCCACCGGCTATCCGGCCCTGACAGCCGCCGCAGCGCGGCGCGGGATGCGGACGCTGATCTACTCGCGACCCGGCTATGGCCGGTCGAGCCGCACACCCGGCCGCAGCGTTGCCGACGAAGCGGCCCGGACGCTCGACCTCGTCGATCGGCTGGGCTACGGCGAGTTCCTTGTCGGGGGATGGTCGGGCGGGGGCCCGGCCGCGCTGGCGTGTGCGGCACTGCTGCCGAAGGGACGTGTTCGGGCCTGTGCTACGTTCGCCTCGTGGGCGCCCCTGCTCGAGGTCGGCGACGGGTGGCATGCCTGGTATCCGGAGGCAAACGCCCGGGAGCTCGACGTCCTTGCCACCGAGGGCCGCGCAGTGCTGGTCCCTGACTACGAGGTGGCTGCCAGGGAGTTCGGACGCGCGACACCTGCCTGGCTGTCGCGCTTCCCCGGACAGACCGACGCCGAGAACCGAGCGCTGTTCGGAGATGCCGGGCTGGGCGTCCCGCTCGCTCGCTCGATCCGGCGAGCTCTCCTGAACGGAATCTGGGGCTGGTTCGACGACGACGTCGCGCTCGCCACCGACTGGGGCTTTCGCGTGGCGGAGATCGAGGTCCCGGTGGTCGTGCGCCACGGCGAGGACGACCGCCTTGTCGACGTGCGACACGGCCGGTGGCTCGCCGCGACCATCCCAGACGCCCACGCACGGATCGTCCCGGACCGCGGGCATGTCTCGATCCTTGATCCGTTCTCGCAGATCGTCGACGAGCTCGTCACCGCTGCCGGAGGGCCGCTCGTCTCGTGACACCCATGGAACGACCGGCTACACTCCGGCGGCCCCTGCGAGGGGTCGCACCGACGCTCGGCGGGCAACGAGCGCGGGAGCCGGGTCCGACGGCCCGGCGGGCGTCCGAGATCGAGGCCCGAGGAGGTGAACCCCGGATTGGCAGAAGTCCGAGTTGGTGAGAACGAGACGTTCGAGAGTGCCCTGCGCCGCTTCAACAAGAAGATCCAGCAGTCCGGCATCCTCGCCGAGGCTCGCCGCCGCGAGCACTACGAGAAGCCGAGCGTGAAGCGCAAGCGCAAGGAAGCCAAGCGCAAGAAGAACGCGCGGACGCCGCAGGGCTGATCGAACGCCTGGACCTACTCCAGGTGCCGAACCGGTGACCCTTCGCGAGCGACTCAAGACCGAGATCACGACCGCCATGCGGTCGGGCGACGCCCTGCGCCGCGACACCCTCCGGATGGCCGAGAACGCCATCTACAACGCCGAGAAGCGCGACCGTCGGACGTATGCCGACGACGAGGTCGCGGCGGTCATCGCGCGCGAGGTCAAGACCCGGCGCGAGTCGGTTGAGGCGTTCCGGGCGGGCCACCGCGAGGATCTCGCCACCAAGGAGGAGGCCGAGATCGGGATCCTCAGCGCCTTCCTGCCGGCGCAGCTCGGCGACGACGAGCTCGACGCCCTGATCGACGAGGCGCTCGCCGCGACGGGCGCGTCATCGCCACGCGACCTCGGCAAGGCGATGGGCTGGCTGGCGCCCCGCACCCGCGGCCGGGCCGACGGCCGACGGGTGAGCGAGGCCGTCACACGGCGCCTCACCGCCGCGGGCTCGGCCGGCTCGGGTGCCGCTGCCGGCCCGGGCGGGTCGTGACCCGATGACCGCCGCCGCCGTCGGCATCCCCGATTCGATCGTCCCGGGGCGTCGCGACCTCGTCCGCCTCGGGGCGGCTGCCGGGGCGCTCGTGGTGGTCATGACGGCCATCCTCGCCGCCAGCGTCACGCCGCGCCTCGACCTTCAGGCCGGTGACCTCGCCCCGGCCGACATCAAGGCGCCCAGGGCCCTGACGTTCACGAACCCCATCCTGACGGCCGAGGCGCAGGCGGCAGCCCGTGCGGCCGTGGACCCCCAGTACGACTACACGACCGCGGGCGCCATCGCGACCTCGGCCCAGCAGCTGGCCGTGTTCACGAGCCGCGTTCGGCCGATCGACACGGCCTTCGACGCGACGACGACCGACGCCGAGCGCCAGCGGATCCTCAACGAGGCGCTCCCCGACCTGAGCGCCGAGGCGCGGGTCGACCTCCTCGCCCTCGACGCCAAGCGCTGGAGCGCCGTCCGAACCGAGGCCGCCAGGATCCTCGACGTCACCGAGCGGACCGAGCTGCGCGACACCCAGCTGGCCGAGACTCGCCAGCACATCTCGGAGCAGATGGCCGGCGGCCTGTCCGACACCGAGCGCCAGCTCGCCGGCGAGCTCATCGCCCCGCTCCTGGTGCCCAACAGCTCGTTCAGCGAGACCCTCACCAACCAGCGTCGCGACGCTGCCGCCGCAGCCGTCCCGCCGGTCGTGGAGGAGATCCTCCAGGGCCAGGTCCTCGTCGCGGACGGGACGAAGCTGACCGACGTCGACATCGCCCGGATCCACGCCCTCGGTCTCGACGTCGCGAGCCCGGACCTGGCGGGCGTCGGCGGCTGGCTGCTCCTGACCGGCCTGCTCGTGATCCTCCTGCTGGGCTGGGTGTGGCGCTTCCGGCGGGCGTTCTGGCACCGCAACAACGTCCTGCTCCTGCTCGCGCTCCTGATCGTCATCGCGACCTTCGCGGTCAAGCTCACGGCCGGCCGGGCGGCCATGCCGTTCGCGCTGCCCATCGCCGCGATCGGGATCCTCGTCACGGTCCTGCTCGACGCGGAGAGCGCGATCGTCGTCACCGCGATCGTGGGCATCGTCGCTGGCGCCGTGAACGGCCCATCGCTCGAGATCGGTTCGTATGTCTTCCTCGGCGGCCTGGCCGGCATCCTCGCGATCCGGCGTGGCGACCGCCTGGCTGCCTTCCTGCAGGCGGGCGTGGCGGTCTTCGTTGTCCAGGCGCTCGTCATGACGGCCTTCTCGCTCCTCGGCCAGCGCGACCCGACCGGCGTCCTCCAGCTCGTCGGCGCGGCCGGCGTCTCCGCCGCCGCCGCCGCGGTCGCGGCGATCGGCAGCTTCGCGGTCCTCGGCAGCGTCTTCGGCCTGCTCACGGTCTTCCAGCTCCTCGAGCTGGCGAACCCGTCGCAGCCGCTTCTCCGCCGGCTGCTCATCGAGACGCCAGGCACGTACCACCACTCCCTCATGGTCGGGAACCTCGCCGAACGGGCCGCCGAGGTCATCGGGGCGGACCCGCTCATCACGCGTGTCGCGGCCTACTACCACGACATCGGCAAGCTCGCGAACCCGGACGCATTCATCGAGAACCAGGCCGGAGGCGAGAACGTCCACGACCAGCTCGCGCCCGAGGAATCCGCCCAGGTCCTGAAGCAGCACGTCGCCGACGGGATCGATCTGGCCTACCAGGCCCGGCTGCCGAAGCCGCTGATCGCCTTCATCCCGCAGCACCACGGGACGGCGGTCATGAGCTACTTCCACGCCAAGTCGCGGGAGCAGGCCGCCGAGCCGTTCGGCGGGCCCGAGACCGTCGAGGGACGCCGGGCGGCCGATGCCGTCGACACGCGGCGGTTCCGGCATGCGGGCCCGAAGCCCCAGTCGCGTGAGGCGGCCCTGATCATGCTGGCCGACGGCGTCGAGGCCTCGGTCCGGTCGCTGTCGTCGCGGGACGAGCCGGCGATCCGGGCGATGGTCCAGCGGATCATCTCCGAGCGGATGGACGACGGCCAGTTCGACGACTGCGACCTGACGCTGCGGGACCTCAAGCGGATCGAGGATGCGTTCGTCGCCCAGCTCCTCGGGATGTACCACCAGCGCGTCGCTTACCCGCAGAACAAGGTCGTCGAGCTCGAGGCTCGGCGGGCCGCCGGCGGAGGCGACGGTCGTGGCGGGGACCGTCGAGGCAGCCCGGGTGGCAGCGCCGACTGACGATCGGCATCGCTCGATCTATCTCGGCGCGTGCCGTGTCGACCTGGTTCGGCGCGCCGGACCAGCCCGGCTCCTGACCGACGCCCGGCTGGCGCGGGCCGTCGTCCGGGCCCTCGAGGCGGCGGACGCGCCGGTTCCCGCGAGCGTGACCGTGGTCCTGACCGACGACGACGAGCTGCGTGACCTCAATCGCGTCCATCTCGAGCGTGACGAGCCGACCGACGTGCTGTCGTTCCCGATGCTGCCGGCCGAGGCATACCCGCCGCACGCTGGGCGGCCGGGCTCTCCGCGGTCCCGGAGCCGCGGAGCGGTCGCGGCCGGCCACGCGCCAGTCGCGGCGAGCCGAACCCACGTCGGCGACATCGCGATCTCGGTCCCGCGGGCGATCGAGCAGGCCGAAGCCGGCCGGGGCGGCCAGACCGGCGACGTCCGCTGGTCGGCGGCCGACGAGATCCGTCTCCTGGTGACCCACGGCGCGCTCCACCTCTGCGGCTGGGACCACGCTGAGCCCGCCGAAGAGGCCGCTATGCGAGCCCTCGAGCAGCGCCTGCTCGCCGAGGACCGCCGCTGACGCCGGGCCGCCGCTGACGTGCACCGCCGCTGACGCCGGATCGCCGGTGGGCTCGGACTCGGTACCATCGGCCCACGCCCCGTCGGACGCGGTCCCGGGGCCGTTCGCCGTGTCCGCGGCCGGCTCGTCGCTGGCTCCGGGCCGGTCCGTGGGCCG
>DATEZX010000229.1:0-9076 GCA_035255225.1 Candidatus Limnocylindrales bacterium | reverse complement strand
CCGACCGCAGCGGACTCGGAGGACGCCGCGATCGATCAGATGCGTCCCGCGGGGCAATCGCGATGGGTCGGTGGCCAGCGATCGATCGAGCAGGCGCTCGGCCTCCATCCAATCTCCCTCGACGATCAGGAGCTCGGCCTCGTCCGTGGCGAGGAACACGTCGGCCATGTCCAGGAGCCCCTCGCCGTCGAGCGCCGCGCGGGACTCGGCCAGGATTGGCCGCAGCTCCGTGAACCGGCCGACCGAGGTGTAGACCGCCGGCCGATCGACGTGCGCCACCCCCATCTCGGTCGCGCCACGACTGCGCTCCGCGAGCACGACAGAACGCTCGATCTCCGCGACGGCCTCGTCATCGCGGGCGAGGGCGACGAGCGAGATCGCCACCGCCGCCCGGCTGCAGGCCTCGACGCCCGTCGCGCCGCACGCTGCCGCGACTCGGACCGCCTCGCGCGCGAGGCCCATGGCGGCGGCGTCATGCGCGACGTGCGACCGGACCGAGGCGAGTGCCAGCAGGGCATATGCCAGCTGCGGGGACGGAGGATCGGCGGGGACGAGGCCGACGGCCCGCTCCGCGAGCTGGGGAACCTCGGCGCGATCGCCGCTCAGCTCGAGCCATTCCAGGAGCCGGCCCAGTAGATGGCTCAGGCGAACCGGCGACGTCGCCCGATCGGCCTCGGCTTCGGCGACCGCCCGTCGGCCAAGGGCAACCGCACGGGCCACATCCCCACAGCGGAACGACGCGTCGGCCGCGGCATCGAGCAGATCCGCGCCATGTAGGTCGCTTTCCTCGAGCCAGGCGGGATGGTTCTCGGCGAGCTCCACCGCCCGCTCGAAGTGCCCCCGTGCCTCGGGGTACGCGCGCGCCGCCGCGGCCGCCTGGCCCGCTGCGACGGACGCCCGCAGGGCGGCCGGGAGGTCCCGAGCCTCGAGAAGGTGATGGGCGATCTCACCGGCGGCCCCGGCCCGAGTGGCGCTCGCGAGGCTCGGGTCGGCGGCGAGGATCCGGGCCAGCGTGGCATGGATCCGGATCCGCTCACCCGGGAGCAGGTCGTCCGACACGGCCTCGCCGATGAGGGCGTGCCGGAAGGCGAGGCGGCCGGTCTCGGCATCGACGACGAGGACGGCCCGGTCGACCGCCTCCCGGATCGCGGCATCGAGATCGAGCACGGGATCCAACGCGGCCTGGAGGAGCCGGATGTCGGCCGGCCGGCCGAGCATGGCCAGGATGCCGAGGACGCGCCGAGCGGGCTCGCTCAACGCGCCAAGCCGGGCGAACAGGACGTCGCGCAGGGTGCTCGGCAGCGCCGCCGCCGGCCCCCCGAGGACGGACAGCAGCTCCTCGACGAGGAACGGATTCCCATCGGATCGAGCGCCGATCGCGGCGAGCCGCTCGTCGGCGACGTTGCCCTCGACCGCGCGGACCATCTCGACGACCTGGTCCTGGGTCAGGCGCTCCAGATCGATCCGGACGGATCGTCCACCGCGCTCGAGCTCCGCGAGCACCGGCACGAGAGGGTGGCGGCGATGGAGCTCGTCCGTCCGGAACGTCGCGACCAACGCCGCCCGGCCCTCCCGGAGGCGGCTCGCGAGGTACGCGAGCAGCTCCAGGCTCGACTGGTCGGCCCAGTGGATGTCCTCGATGACGAGCACGAGCGGCTCGGGCGCCCGGTCGAGCAGGCGCCGAACGGCCTCGTAGAGCCGGCCGCGACTCGGCCCGGAATCGCCGTTGCTCGAGACCGGGTCCGTATCGCCGCCGAGCTCCGGGATCAGGAGGCCGAGCTCGGCCCGGCCCGGGCCTGCGATCTCCGGCGCCCGATCTCCGAGCGCCTCGACGTAGCGCCCGAGTCCGTCGACGAACGGCGCAAAGGGCAGCGCGTCCGCGCCGAGGTGGACGCACGCCCCGATCGCCGTCGCCGTGCCCGCGCCCATGACGGAGGCCGCGAGCTCCGCGACGAGCCGCGTCTTGCCGACGCCCGCCTCGCCACCGAGCAGGATGACCGGCCGCGCCCCCCGATCGGCGATGGCCTCCTCGAGGGCGCGCAGCTCCGCCGCCCGACCGACCAGCACGGGACACGAGCGGCGCATGCCCATCGCGGCGGAGGGTATGGATGGGGCGGGCGCAGGGAAGGGCTGATCGGCCTGTCTCGCTCCCGACTCCCGGCCAAGGGATCGATGCGGACTCAGGGGTCCGGCGGCCTCGAAATCAGGGTTTGCCCGATGGACCGGGCGCCCCTCGGCGTCACCGTCCTTGCCATCAAACCGGTTGCGGTCCACCGCCCGAGGGACCGCCGGCGTCCAGCCGGACCTGGCTCGGGCGGGAGGACACAACGATGGTGGCAACGCGAAGCTGGCGGACACGGGCGGTCGGCGCCCTCGCCTCGATGATCATGCTGGTCGGGCTGGCCGGTCCGGCGGCCGCCGCCGATCCGGCCGTGTACGACTTCCCGGCGGGTGTTGCCTGCCAGTTCGAGCTGCAGCTCACGGTGTACGGCGGCGCTCCGCAGGTGAACAAGGACTTCGGCGATGGCATCTTCCTGACCGCCGGCAAGGGCTCCGCCATCACCTACACCAATGTCGGGACCGGTGACTCGATCTCGACGAAGGCTGGCGGCGCGGTCAACTGGACCTCGATCAACCCGGACGGCTCGGCTGGCATCACGCTGACGGGCAGCAACGTCGTCATCCTGTTCCCGACCGATGTCGACGGGCCGTCGGTGGCGGTCTACACGGGCCGTGTCGTGATCGATGTCGCCGCGGATGGCGCCTGGACCGTCCGCACGTCTCCCCCGATGGCGCTCGACGTCTGCGCTGCCCTGTCCTAGCGGATCGCATCCGCACGCGAACCCTCGAGGGCCGGCCGCTTCGGCGGCCGGCCCTCCGATTCGTGAGGTCGGGAATCTGTTCGAGACTCAGCAGGCCTCTCGCGACAGGCCCGATGACGAACCGACGATGTGACGACCGCCTCTACTGGCATTGCATCGCGACGTCCATGCTGGCCGGTCGGGGACGGCGCGTTGGCGCTGTCATGGAGGGTCGACCGATGGCCAGCCCAACGCTTCAAGCGGATCTCCACCAGGCGGACAGCGTCCCCACGCCGCTCGTCACCGGCTGGGCGGCCCTCGCCAAGGGCGAGGCGCTCCAGCGGATCACGTACCCGGCGCCGGAGCTCGGGCCGCGCGACGTGCGCGTCTCGGTCAGCCATTGCGGCCTGTGCTTCACGGACGTCCAGGCGATCGATGACTTCTACGGAATCACGGCCTTCCCGTTCGTTCCGGGCCACGAGATCGTCGGGCTTGTCGAGGCAGCCGGCTCCGCGGTGACGGAGCTCCGCGTGGGCGACCGCGTCGGCATCGGCTGGCAGGGCCGCTGCTGCGGGCGCTGCGCCTGGTGCCTCGCCGGCGAGGAGCAGCTGTGCCAGGAGATCGCGGACGACGGCACCTGGGAGCGCCACGGCGGCTTCGGAGACTCGGTGACCGTCGATTCGCGGTTCGCCTTCCCGCTGCCTGCCGACCTGCCATCCGAAACCGCCGCCGTGCTCATGTGCGCCGGAGCCTCGGTGTACGCGCCGCTGCGGCGATATGCCGACGAGGCGCGGGGACGGATCGCGATCTTCGGCATCGGCGGCCTCGGCCACCTCGCGATCCAGTTCGCGCGGGCCCTCGGCTACGAGGTGACCGCCTTCTCGACGTCGCCCGACAAGGAGCGGGAGGCCCTCGACCTCGGCGCGGAGCGATTCGTGATCGTCGGCGACCGGGCCCGGATGCGGCCGTTCGACTTCGCATTCGACGTCGCCCTCTGCACCGCCCACGGCAGCATGGGCTGGGAGGAGGCCATGGACGTCCTCGTGAAGCGCGGTCGGCTCGTCGTCGTCGGCTTCCCGGACGTATCCCTGGACCCGACCGACCTGGTGGCGCACGAGATCGCGATCACGGGCTCGTTCATCGCCAACCCACCGACGACGCGCGAGATGCTGGCCTTCGCGTCGGCGCACCGAATCGCACCGCGGATCGAGCGGCTGCCCCTGCGGCGCGTCAACGAGGCGATCGCCCAGCTCAAGGCCAACCGTGTCCGCTATCGCCTCGTGCTCGACCGGACCTGAGCGGGCGTTCCGATGGCGAGGACGATGACCCGATGGGTACGAAGCCGGCGGCCCTGCTGGCTGCGCTGGCGGCGGCCGTGCTGATCGCGCTGGGCGGCGCGTCGCTGACGAGCGCCGCCAAGCCCACGCCGACGCCGAGCCCGCAACCGCCGACCGCCCCGCCAACCCCGGCCGGGCTCCGCGCCGGGCTGCGGGCGTCCGACTACGGCATCAGGCCCTGGCCCTCGCCGGCCTGGTGGGGCAGCTCGATCGGTTCGATGGCGGCCCGGTTCCCCGGCGCGACCGGGGCCATGGTCGCCGTCGTCGTCGAGATCGACGGCCTGACCGGACCGGGCTGCTGGGCCCACTTCCCGAACCCCGACGGAGAGACGTACCCGGGCGTCCGGTTCGACGCCGCCGACAAGTTCGAGCCGGACTTCGCCCGGTTCGACGAGGCGGGCATCAAGGTCTGGCTGCAGGTGGAGCCGGCCGGCTGCGACATGGCGATGCTCATCGACCTCGTCATGAAGCAGTACGGACGCCACCCGAGCGTCATCGGCTTCGGCGTGGACGACGAGTGGTACCTGAACAGGCAGTACCGAGGCGGGAAGCCAATCACGGACGCCGAGGCGCAGGCCTGGGTGGCCCTGACCAGGTCATGCAACACTGCGTACAGGGTCTTCCTGAAGCACTGGCTGACCGCGCAGATGCCGCCCACGTATCGCGACGGCATCGTGTTCATCGACGACAGCCAGGGGTTCCAGTCGATGACCGCGATGCTCGCGGAGTTCGCCACCTGGGGGAGCCACTTCGGTCCCGCCCCGGTCGGCTTCCAGTTCGGGTACAAGACCGACCAGAAGTCGTGGGCCAGGCTCGCCGATCCGCCGAAGACGGTCGGAAACGGCATTCTCGCGCGGGTCGCGAACACCTCGGACCTGTACTGGGTGGACTTCACCGCCCGGTCCATCTGGCCGTAGGCGCCCACGAGCCTGCGAGCGATGCCGACGACGGACGTGTCGGGCCGCGACCGGGTGCTGACCGCCCTCGCCGGCGAGGTGCCCGACCGCATCCCGCTGGCCTTGGCCTTCTACCGGGTCGACGGGCACGCCCTCGCACCGCCTGGGAGATGGCGGGACGACCTCGTCGACGTCGAGTTCGTCGCCTTCCCGGTATCGCCGGAGGAAGAGGAGCTGCGCCGGCGTGCGGCGCCGTTCGACGGCGACACGCGCCTCGGCAGCCCGTCGCAGGTCGCCCACTACGCCACCTGGTCCTACCACCCCGAGCGGTCCCGGCACGCCAATCCCTTGGAGCGCGCGACGACGGTGGCGGATCTCGAGGCCTTCCCGTTCCCGCGCCTCGTCGGGCCGCGTGTCGTCGACGACCTCGCGCGCCAGGTTGACGACGTGCATCGCCGCGGCCTCGCCGCGGGTGGCAACACGCCGCATCTCGGCGGTGAGCTCCTCGAGGCCGCCTGGCGCCTCCGTGGGCTCGAGAACTTCCTGATCGACCTCGTCCGGCGGAAGGACATGGCCCACGCCCTCCTCGACCACCTGGCGGACCTCGCCCGGCTGAACGCGGCCACCCTCACTGCGGCCGGCGTGGACGTCCTGGCGCTCGATGACGACGTCGGGATGGGGGCGACGATGATGATCAGCCCGGCGACCTGGCGGGAGTTCTTCAAGCCGCGACTGGCGAGTGTCGTTGAGGCGGCTCGATCGGTGAAGCCCGGCCTGCCGGTCGTCTACCACAGCGACGGCTGCGTCGACCCGATCCTGGACGATCTCGTCGAGGTCGGCATCACGGCGATCAACCCGGTCCAGCCCGAGTACATGGACGCGAGACGGATCCGCCGCCGTTTCGGCCATCGGCTCGCCCTATGGGGGACCGTTGGCCGCCAGGCCACGTTCGCGACTGGGAGCCCGTCGGACATCCAGAGCGAGGTCCGGACGCGGATCGAGGAGCTCGGGCGCTCCGGACTGATCCTCAGTCCGGCCTACGACGTCGACGAGCCGGACATCCCGTGGGAGAACGTCGCGGCGTTTCTCGACGCGGGCGCGAGGTGGGGGGCCGCGTCCGCCTGATCCGGCGAGCACGTTGGACGTGCCGGGGCGCTACTCGAGCGGGCCCACGACCGCTTCGACCTCGTCGAGGATCTCGCCCGAACGCACGAGGGCCTGCATCGTCGTGTGATCGACGTGCAGCGGGCGGTCCTCGTCGAGGTGCGCGACGTGACGCCGGACGACCCGACGCGCGGCCTCGACGCCGCGGCCGAAGGTGAAGTCACGGAAGTCGAGGGCCTGGGCGGCCGCCATCAGCTCGATCCCGAGGACCCCGTAGGCGTTCTCGAGGATCTGGCCGTTCTTGATGGCGGTGTTCATGCCCATCGACACGAAGTCCTCCTGGTCGCCGGCCGCCGGGATCGACTGGATGACCGCAGGCGTCGCCAGGAGCTTCTGCTCCACGATGAGGGTGTCGGCCGTGTACTGGCTGAGCATGAGCCCCGAGAACATCCCGGCTCCCCGCGTGAGGAACGCCGGTAGCCCGACGCTGAGGGCCGGGTTGGTCAGCCGGTTGAGGCGCCGCTCCGAGAGGACGCAGACCATCGTGATCGCCGTGCCGACCATCTCCATCGGCAGGGCCACCGGTGTGCCCTGGAAGTTGGCGCCGGTGAGCGTGACCGCTTCGTCGGTCAGGAAGATCGGGTTGTCGGCGGTCCCGTTGAGCTCGGTCTCGACCTGGGCTCGCGCATAGGCAACGGCGTCGTGGGCCGCGCCGATGACCTGCGGCGACGACCGCATCGAGTAGGCGTCCTGGACCTTGGTGTGGATCCGGCCCGTCGCCAGGTCGCTGCCCTCGACGCAGCGCCGGATCGATCGCGCGCTCCGGACCGCCCCGGGAAAGCCGCGCAGACGGTGGATCCGCTCGTCATACGGCTTGAGGTTGGCGAGGAGCGCCTCGAGCGACATCGCGCAGGCGATCTCCGCCTGGCGGAGCCAGCGGTCCGCGTCGTGGAGCTGGAGCGCGCTCATCGCGGTCAGGAGGTTCGAGCCGTTGATCGTGGCGAGGCCGTCGCGGGCCCGAAGGCCCGGGATCGCGATGCCGGCCCGCTCCATGGCCACCCGACCGGGCAGCCGCCGGCCCTCGAACCATGCCTCGCCCTCGCCCATGAGCAGCAGCGCGATCTGGGCCATCGGGGCGAGGTCGCCGCTGGCGCCGACGGAGCCCCGCTGGCAGACCACTGGCGTGACCCCGCGGTTGAGCAGCTCGGCGAGCGTGAGGGTGATCTCGGGCCGGCAGCCGGAGTTGCCTCTCGCATGGACGTTGATCCGGCTCGCGATCGCGGCTCGGACGGACGGGATCGGGGCCGGCTCGCCGATGCCGGCGGCGTGGTTGTAGATCAGGTACCGCTGGAACTGCTCGACCTGCTCGTCGGTCAGCACGATCTCGGAGAACTCGCCGATCCCGGTGTTGATGCCGTACATGACCTCGTGGGCGGCGAGCTTCCGCTCGAGCATCGCTCGGCAGGCGGCGATCCGGTCGACGGCATCGGGGCTCAGCTCGACCGGCGCGCCATCGCGGGCGATCCGGACGAGGTCCTCGATCGTCAGGGACGCTCCGTCCAGGACGACCGGTTCAGGCCTGATGTGGACGGACGCGCTCGGCGGATCGTCGGCGATCACACGGCGACGGTGCCGTGCCGCCGGCGTCGATGGAAACGGCCGAGCGGCCCGAAGGAAGCGTCCGACCCGCCCGCATCGCCGGGAGGGACGACCGCGGAGGGCGGCGGCATCGAACGCTGATCACTCCCAGCGGAAGACCCGGACCGAGATGGCGGCCGCGACGATCAGGATGCCGGCGAGGACAGCGACCTCCGACGTCAGGCTGAGCCACGGGTCGCCGGCCCACAGGCCCCGCATCAGGCGCACGACATGGGTCAGCGGGATGAAGTCGGCGACCTGGCGCACTCCGGGAGGCAGGACCTCGAGCGGGATCGACGCCCCGGACAGGAACATCATCGGGTAGGCGAGGACCATCCCGACCGTCTGCGCCAGCCTGGCCGACGGAGCCACGCCCGCGAGCAGGTACCCGAGCGCGAAGAACGACAGGCTCGCGAGCGTGAATCCGCCGAACAGGCCGATGACGTCGCCCTCGAATTGGACGTTGAACGCCAGGCGACCCACGAGCACGAGGAGGGCCACTCCGGCCACGGTCATCAGGTAGTAGACCGTGACGTCCGCAACCACGTACGTGAGCGGCCGCATCGGGGTGACGCGATACCGGCGGAGGATGCCGAGCTCGCGCTGGGTGGCGGTCTGGATCGGGATCCCGATCAGCCCGACCGTGACGATCACGAGGCCGACGTACGCCGGAACCGTCACGTCCATCGAGCCCCGCCCGCCGAACAGCTCATTCGGCTCGTTGCCGTAGATCACCCCGAACAGGACGAGGAGCAGCGGGGCGAACAGCAGCGTGAAGAACGTGGCGATGGGCTCCCGGACGTAGAGCCGGAGCTGGCTCATCGCGAGCGGACCGAGTCCCCGCAGCGTCACTGCCATCACCGATCCCTCAGTCCCGCATGGCGCGGCCGGTGAGCGCCAGGAAGAGGGCCTCGAGGTCGGGTCCCTCGGTCCGGAGGTCGTGGACGGCGACGCCCGAGTCCCTGAGGACGGCCAGGGTCGGCGCCAGGACCTGGTCAGGGTCGCCCGACACGACGATGCGGCCGTCCGAGCGATCAGCGCCCCGCACTTCCGGGATCGCCCGCACGATGGCGAGCACCGTGTCGTCGATGCCGGTGCCCTCGAAGGAGACGTGCTCCTCTGCGCTGAGACTGCGAATGAGCGCGGCCGGCGTGTCCAGGGCCGCCGCGAGGCCATGGTCGATGATCAGGACTCGATCGCACAGGCGCTCGGCTTCCTCCATGAAGTGGGTCGTCATGACGACCGTCCGTCCTCGATCCCGGACTGCCCGAACGAGATCCCAGGTTGCGTGCCGAGCCTG
>DATEZX010000228.1:0-4395 GCA_035255225.1 Candidatus Limnocylindrales bacterium | reverse complement strand
GGCCGTGGCGCCCGCCGACGTCGAGGCGGTCGCCGCCCGCCTCCGCCTGCCGCTGGTTGGCGGCTCGAGACGCCGGCCCGATGGCCGCGTCGTGACCTGGCGGACCGTCGGCCTCGGGATCGCCCTCGAGGACCCGTCGCGACCGTTCTTCATCGACTGGCAGACCGCGGCGGCAGACCACCCGGGCCGGTCGCCGGCGAACCACCGATCCCCATCACCGACCGGCCTGCGGCTGGAGCTATCCGGGGACGAGCGCGCCGTGCGGTCGTGGCTCGGCGACGAGGAGGCGGCGATCGTCGTTCGGCCCGGCGCCCCGGCCATCACCGGGTTGGTCATCGAGACCGTGACGGGTGCCGTGGTGCTGGAGGCCGCGGACTTGCGCTGAGGCGGGTACCACATCTCCAGCCCAGCGCGCATGCCGAGTGTGCAGCTCGTCGTGGATCGGGTGGGGATAGGTCGCCCGAATCCACGACGGGACCTCGAAACTCGTGGATAAGGCCCTTCCCATCGGTCCCGGGCGGCCCCTACTGTAGGTCTTGCCCGGAGGGGCCCTGGACCACCAGGAGCGGACCCGGTCGGTGCTCGCATCGACCAATCGAACCCAGCGCTTGCGTTGGGTCCGATGGAACGCTCGGATGGCTCGGCGGTTCCTTCGGGCGCTTCGTTTTCCCGCAGAATTGACGGCATGCGGGAGGCGGGCTGGTCGGGCCGGGGGCTGCGAAGCCTCCAGATCCCGTGGCTCGGCCTGCTGCTCGTCGGGCTCCTCTGTGCGGCAGCCCTCGTCCGGCCGCTGCGGCCCGTTCTCCTGACGCTCCTGATCGCGGCCTACGGCCTCGGCCGCTGGCGCCACCTCGACACCCGCCCGATCGCCGCGACCCTGCCAGTGGCGGCGATCCTCGCGTGGGGCGCCCTGCCGCAGCCGGCGGCAGCGGCCGACGCGGCACAGTGCGCGGACCTCCTCGCGCCGCCGGCGGTGTGGCGGCTCATCGAGGCGGCGGTCGGCCTCCTTGCCGTCGGGCTCCTCGTCGTCGACCGGCGAGCGTCGCTGGCCGAGCTCGGGCTGCGAGCTGGCTCGCGCCGGAACGTGCTCCTGTCGGTGGTGGCGGTCATCGTCGTGACGCCGGTCGCCCTCCTCGCCGGTGGGCTCCTCGGGACGACGGCCCTCGGCGGCTCGTTCTTCGGGACGTACCGGCTGGACCTGTCGCAGCCGGCGGCGCTCCTGCCCGCGGCCGTCTTCGCGGTCTCGAACAGCGTCGCCGAGGAGCTTGCCTACCGCGGTGCGATGCGCGTCTGGCTGGGCCCGAGCCTGGGGGTCCTCGGCGCGAATCTCGCCCAGGCGGTCGTCTTCGGGGTCGCCCACAGCGGGCCGGACTTCGTCGGGCCCGTCGCCCCGACGGCCGCGGCGATGCTCGCCGCGGGGTTCATGGCCGGGGTCATCGCCCGCCGCTCGACGTCACTGCTGTTCGTCATCGCGGCCCACGCCGCGTTCGACGTCCCGCTGTTCTTCTACTGGGCCTGCCGGGTCGGGTGAGCGCGCCGTCGACCGGCTCGTCGCGCCGCCTGACGGCATACTGGCCGCCATGGCGAAGCAGGATCCCGCGGCCGGGCGCGCCGCCGTCGAGGCCTACCTGTCGGACCAGCCGCCCGGCAACCGGGCGGCGCTCGAGGATCTCCGCGCCCGGGTCGCGCGGCTGGCCCCGGACGCGACCGAGGCGATCAGCTACGGCATGCCGGCCTTCTGCTACCACGGCAAGTTCCTCGTCTCGTATGCCGGCTGGGCCAGGCACTGCGCCTTCTACCCGCTGACCGGCGCCACGACGGCGGCCCACGCCGCCGAGCTCGCGGGGCTGTCCTACGCCAAGGGCACGATCCGCTTCACGCCTCCACAGCGGCTCTCCGACGACCTGCTCTCGGCGATCGTCCACGAGCGGATGGCCGCCATCGACGCCGGCGGCCGTTGACCGCGGCACTGCCCCGACCGGCCGGCGTCCTGTTCGATCTCGACGGGACGCTCGTCGACACGGTCGAGCGTCGGATCGAGGCCTGGGCCCGGACGTTCGCCGAGTTCGGGCTGCCGGTCGACCGGGGGCGCCTCGGGCCGCTGATCGGGGCCGATGGCAAGCGCCTGGCCCGCGAGGTCGCCGCGCTGTCGGGCGTCTCGCTCGACGCGGATCGCGCGGAGGCGATCGACCGGCGCTGCGGCGAGATCTACGGGGCCCTCAACGTCGACCCGCGGCCGCTGCCCGGGGTAGGGGAGGTGGTCGCCGCCCTCGAGGGCCGGGGCATCGCCTGGGCGATCGCGACCTCGAGCCGGCGCGAGCAGGTCGGCGCGTCGGTCCGTGCGCTCGGGCTCGAGCACGAGCCACGGATCGTGGACGGCAGTCACGTGCAGCACGCGAAGCCCGAGCCGGACCTGCTGCTCCTCGGCGCACGGGAGCTCGGGCTGGCGCCGGGCCGCTGCTGGTACGTCGGCGACTCGACCTGGGACGTCACGGCCGCCATCGCCGCGGGCATGCTGCCGATCGCGGTCACCGCGGGCGCGGCGGTTTCGAGGGTCGTGCTGCAGGGCGCGGGCGCCGTCGCCGTGGTGGCGACGCTCGGGGACGTGGCCCGGCTGCTGGACTCGCCGGGTCGCGAGGGAGCGGGCTAGGCCGGGGTCGCGAGCAGCTCGTCCAGGATCCGCGGGAAGGAGTCGACGACGAGGGTCAGGTGGCCGTGCTCGGGCAGGAGGTGGGGGATCGCGCCCGGGATGTGGGCGGCGAGCCACTGGCCGTGGCCGAAGGGGACCATCCGATCGTGGGCGCCCTGCCAGACGTGGACCCGCCCGGTGATCGAGCCGAGGTCGAAGCCCCATGGCTTCACGAACGCCATGTCGTCGTCGTACCAGCCCCAGTAGCCGGGCCGAAGGGCGCCCCGGAACGCCGCCGCGAGGTACTCGGCGAACGCGGCCTTGATCGAGCCCCGGTCGACGTCGTCGACGAGGTCGCCGAAGGCGGCCGCGATCTCCTCGCCGGTCACCCGGCTGAAGATCGGCCAGTTGCGCTCCTTGAAGCCGATCAGGGCCTCGGGCCCATCGAGCGCCGCGTTGAACTCCTCGACGTTCTCGGCACCCATGCCGGCGAGGTAGTCGAGGCCCTCGGCCGGGTACGGCGCGACGCCCGCGAGGACCGCGCTGGCGATGACTCGCTCGGGCATGAGCGCCGCGCAGGCGAGGGCGTGCGGACCGCCACCGGACCAGCCGGCGACGTAGGCGCGCTCGATGCCGAGCTGGTCGAAGATCGCCCGGGCGTCCGCGACGACGGAGCCGACGCTGCGACCCTCCTGGCGGGTCGAGTCACCGTAGCCCGGCCGGCTCCAGCTGACCCATCGGATGCCGCGGGCGCCCAGGGCATCGAGATCCGGGCCGTACGGCAGGCCCGAGCTGGGCGTGCCGTTGTGGAAGACGAGCGTCCTCCTGGCATCGGCCGGGCCCTCGATCCAGGCCTCGATCAGCCGGCCGTCGGCCATCGTCAGGTGCGTCGGTTCGGACATGCTTCCAGTATGCGATTACCTCCTCACTCGCAACGTATGGTATGATGGGTGGCAGTCATGGAGAAGACTACCGTCTACCTCACGCCGGCACAGAAAGACGCCCTGGCACGCGCCGCCCGGATCGAGGGTCGAAGCGAAGCCGACCTGATCCGGGAGGGGATCGAGACGGTGACCGGACGCCATCGAACAGCCGAGCCGACGCTCCCGCTGTTCGACAGTGGCGCGCCGGACCTTGCCACACGGGCTGACGAATACCTCAGGGGCTTCGGGGAGCGGTGATCATCCTCGACACGAGCGGCCTCCTCGCAGCGCTCGACGCTTCCGAGGCGCACCACGAGCGTGCCGCGATGGTCCTCCGGTCGGCGACTCCGCCTCGGCTCCTGTCGCCGTTCGTCCTGGCGGAGCTCGACTACCTCTTGGCGACCCGCGTCTCGTCGACGGCGGAGCGAGCGCTGCTCGCGGAGGTGGGACGGGGTGCCTACCAGCTCGAGCCGTTCGATCGAGATGACATCAACGCGGCGATCGCGGTGCTCGAGCGCTACCCGACGCTCGACATCGGCCTCGCGGACGCATCGCTTGTCGTGCTGGCGGTCCGACATCACACGGCCGACGTCCTGACCCTCGACGAACGCCACTTCCGGACGCTGCGCGGCCCGGGCGATCAGCCGTTCCGTCTGCTGCCCGCCGACATCGCAGCCTGAGCCGAGCGGTCGCGCCGGCCGTCTGCTCGCCTTCCAGACACTTCCGATAAGGTAAGTTATGTCTGTACGAGTAGGCTATGCCACCCGCGCCCAGAAATCGGCGACCCGGGAATCGGACCCTGAAGGATTCTCGAGACCCAACATCAGATCAGCAGGTCGCACT
>DATEZX010000227.1:0-2954 GCA_035255225.1 Candidatus Limnocylindrales bacterium | reverse complement strand
AGATCGGTGGCGACTTCTTCGATCTCTTCCCGGTCCTCGACCCGGCCCGGCCCGACCACCTCGCGATCGTCATCGCCGACGTGTCCGGCAAGGGCATCTCGGCGGCCCTGTTGATGGCCTTCCTCCGGCCGGTCATCCGGGCCGCCCTCGATCACACCGGCGCGCCCACCGAGGCGCTCGAGCGGGTCAACCGGATCCTCGTCGAGGAGCGCCAGACGGGCATGTTCGTGACCGTCCTGTGCGGCGTCCTGGGCCTGCGGGACGGGACGTTCCGGTTCGCGAGCGCCGGGCACGAGGCGCCCGTCGTCGTCCCGGCCGACGGCTCGCCGCCGCGGTCGGCTCCGGACGGCGGCCCGCTGATCGGCCTCTTCCCGCGGCTCGACCTTCCCGATCAGGTCCTCGAGATCGGTCCCGGCGACATCCTCGCCCTGTACACCGACGGCGTGACCGATGCGGTCTCGCCGGACGGCGAGCGCTTCGGTTACGAGCGCTTCGTGGCGCGGCTCGCCCGGGACCGGACCGCCCCCGCGGAGGCGGCCGTCACCGATGTCGTCGCGGCGGTCCTCGAGTTCCAGGGCGACCGGCCGCCGGCCGACGACCTGGCAGTGCTGGCCCTCAGGCGACCCGGCGGCCGGAGATGAGCTGGTAGACGAGGACGATCAGGGCGATCACCAGCAGCACGTGGATGAGGGCGCCGACGACGTTCGTCGCGAGGCCCAGCAGCCACAGGACCAGCAGGATCACGATCAGCGACCAGAGCATCGGGCAGTCCTCCGGGCGAGCGCCCGGGAAGGCTCCGGACGCCCGCGCAGGATCGCCGGTCAGGCGTGACATGCCGCCGGTCCCGAATGCATCAGGGCCTTGCGGCCGGCTGCCGAAATCCCGGCATGGTTGGTCGTGCACGGGCGCTTGAGTCACGTGCTCGAGGCGCGGTGACCCGACAACGGCCCTGCGTGGCCCGTTACGCTGACCTGGCGCAAGCGTCAGTCAGACATGACGACTCGATGGCTCGCCGTCACACTCCTCGCGGCGTCCCTCGTTTCAGCCTGCGGCGCATTCGCAGGGTCCCCGGAGCCGTGCGCGGCTGAGCTCTCCCTGCAGATCGGGTCGGGCGCGGCAACCCCGGTCTGCTCATTCGAGACGAGCCTCCGGGCCACCGGCGGTGCACCGACTCTGGACGTCGAGATCAAGCTCCCGGCCGACGGTCCGTACGGATCCGGCGACACGCAGGCGATCCTCTCGGTGTTCGGCATCGACCTCGGTGGGACGCGACGCCATGTGAGCTCGGTGCTGTACCTGGACGGGGGTCGAGGCCATGACAGCCTCTTCTTCAGTGACACGAACGGGGCCCGTATCGGGGCCAGCGGGCCATGCACGGCCGGCGCGAGGGGAGACGCGATCGAGCTTGCCTGCGACCTGACGACCGCCACTGGAGCGAGCCTCCCGCTGTCCGGCACGCTCGGACCGGTGCCGAACCCCAGCTCGGTACCGGATGCCCAGTGGCTCGAGGTCCGCTACAAGCTCGAGGGCGCTCTCAAGGCCTCCGGCACCGTGACCGTCGCAGCCGATGCCCACGACCTGCAACGGGGCATCTTCGGACTCGTGCTCGCCGACGGAACCATCGTGCACGTCGTCCCGGCCGGCAACGATCAGGGCAAGGTCGCCTGGCTCACGCTGCCCGCCCCGCACCCCACCGACGACATCATCTGGCTGCCCGACGAGCAGACCCCGTCGCTTGGGAGGTGCGTCGTCACGGTCACGTCCGATCGGCGGGGAGGCTCGCTGTCGTGCCCCGGCGATCGAAGCTCGCTGACCGGCTCGGTAGCCCTCGAATTGTCGTGGCGGCCGGTGCCGTGGCGGCCGGTGCCGTAGCGGCCGGTGCCGTAGCGGCCGGTGCCGTAGCGACCCTCAGCGGGTCCTCGGGAAGCCGAGGTCGACCCTGGACGTGCCGGGGTCCGGCCAGCGAGCGGTGACGACCTTGCCACGCGTGTAGAACTGGACCCCCTCCGGCCCGTACATGTGGAGGTCACCGAAGAGCGAGGCCTTCCAGCCGCCGAAGCTGTAGTACGCGACCGGGACCGGGATCGGGACGTTGATCCCGACCATCCCGACGTTGACGTCGAACTGGAACTGCCGGGCGGCGCCGCCGTCGCGGGTGAAGATCGCGGTGCCGTTGCCGTAGGCGTTGTCGTTGATGAGGCGGACGGCCTCGGCGTATGACTCCGCCCGGACGACCGTGAGTACCGGCCCGAAGATCTCGTCGCGGTAGCAGTCCATGGCCGGCGTGACCCGATCGATCAGCGAGGCGCCGAGGAAGAACCCATCCGAGCCCTCGAACAGCGGGTGCTCGCGACCGTCGGCGACCACGCTCGCGCCCTGCGCAGCCGCCGAATCGAGGTACGACGCGACCTTGTCGCGGTGCTGGCGCGTCACGAGCGGGCCCATCTCCGCGGCGGGGTCGGAGCCGGGCCCGACGCGGACCTTCGGCAGGCGGGCGCGGATCGCCTCGACGAGCGGGTCGGCGACCGAGCCGACGGCGACGATCGTCGCGACGGCCATGCATCGCTCGCCGGACGAGCCATAGCCCGCCGAGACGGCGGCGTCGGCAGCCATCGCCACGTCGGCGTCGGGCAGCACGAGCATGTGGTTCTTCGCCCCGCCGAGGGCCTGGACGCGCTTGCCGTGGCGCGTGCCGGTCTCGTAGATGTAGCGGGCGATCGGCGTCGAGCCGACGAAGCTGACCGCCGCGATGTCTGGCTGCTCGAGGATCCGGTCGACCGCCACCTTGTCGCCGTTGACGACGTTGAAGACGCCGTCGGGCACGCCGGCCTCGCGCAGGAGCTCGGCGAGATACAGCGACGCCGAGGGGTCCTTCTCTGAGGGCTTGAGGACGAACGTGTTCCCGCAGGCGATCGCCGTCGCGAACATCCACATCGGGACCATCGCCGGGAAGT
>DATEZX010000226.1:0-2582 GCA_035255225.1 Candidatus Limnocylindrales bacterium | reverse complement strand
CGTCGGCGGGCGTTTCTCGATCGAGCGCCTGACCGAGCTCAAGACCATCGTCATCAATCTCGCCTGACCGCGGAGGAGTTCAGTCATGGCCACGCTGCCCGCTCGGGCGAAGGTCGTCGTCATCGGCGCCGGGATCGTCGGCAACAGCATGGCCTGGCACCTCGCCCGCCTCGGCTGGCGGGACATCGTGCTGCTCGAGAAGGGCACGCTCCCGAGCCCAGGCGGCTCGACCGGCCACGCCTCCAACTTCATCTTCCTCACCGATCACTCCAAGGAGATGACCGCCTTCACCCTCGACAGCGTCCGCCAGTACGAGGAGCTCGGCGTCTTCACGAAGACCGGCGGCATCGAGGTCGCCCGCACGCCCGAGCGGATGCAGGAGCTCACGCGCCGGATCACCTCGTCGAAGTCGTGGGGTATCGAACCCGCCGAGCTCATCTCGACCGAGCGGGTCAAGGAGCTCGTCCCGTTCATCAACGAGGACATCGTGCTCGGCGGCGTGTACTGGCCGAACGTCGGCGTCGTCGACTCGCTCGAGGCCGGGACGCGGATGCGCAAGCTAGCCCAGGACCTCGGCGCGCTGACGGTCGCCCCGGGCGTCGAGGTCACCGGGATCGACACGAAGGACGGCCGCGTGACGCGCGTCCGGACCGACCACGGCGACATCGAGACCGAGACCGTCGTGGTCTCCTGCGGCATCTGGAGTCCGCGCATCGCGAAGATGGCCGGCGCCTCCATCCCGCTGACGCCGGCGGTCCACCAGATGATCGACCTCGGACCCGTCGCGCTGTTCGAGGACTCGAAGTACGCGGTCGGCTTCCCGATCGTCCGGGACATGGACACGAACATGTACGAGCGCCAGCACGGCGCCGAGTTCGAGGTCGGCTCGTACGCCCACCGGGCGATCCTGATGGATCCCGACGACATCCCCTCGATCGCCGAGGCGGCCCTGTCGCCGACGATGCTGCCGTTCACCCAGGACGACTTCGACCCCCAGCTCGAGGACGCCCTCGAGCTCTTCCCGGAGGTCATGGGCGACGAGCGCGCCGGCATGAAGCTGGCGATCAACGGCCTCCTGTCGCTGACCCCGGACGGCAACCCGATCCTCGGCGAGACCCCGGAGGTCAAGGGCCTGTGGTCCGCGGCCGCGATCTGGATCAAGGAGGCGCCCGGCATCGCCAGGACCATCGCCGAGTGGATGACCAACGGCGAGCCGGAGATCGACCCGCACGGCTCGGATATCGCCCGGTTCTATGACCACCACAAGACGGCGAAGCACATCGCCGCGCGGACGATCGAGGGCTACAACAAGACCTACGGCATCGTCCATCCGATGGAGCAGTGGGCGTCCAACCGGAACGTCCGCCTGAGCCCGATGCACGACCGCGAGCAGGCCCTGGGCGCCGTCTTCTACGAGACGGCCGGCTGGGAGCGCCCGCACTGGTACGCCTCGAACGAGCGCCTCCTCGCGGAGTACGGCGACCGGGTGATGCCCCGGCTCGCCGAGTGGGAATCGCGCTGGTGGTCGCCGATCATCAACGCCGAGCACCTGGCGATGCGTGACCGGGCCGGCATGGTCGACCTGTCGGCGTTCGCGATCTTCGAGGTGACCGGGCCGGGCGCGCTCGCGTACATCGAGCGCCTGTGCGTGAACAAGGTGGACGTGGCGGTGGGTCGCACCGTGTACACGCCCCTCCTGAACGGCGCCGGGGGGATCCTCGCCGACCTCACGGTCATGCGCCTCGGCTGGGACCACTTCCGCGTGGTCACCGGCGGCGGCATGGGCATGCGCGACAGGAAGCTGTTCACGGACGCGCTGCCGGCCGACGGCTCGGCGCAGCTGTTCGACGCCACGAGCTCGTTCACCACGATCGGGCTGTGGGGTCCGCGGGCGCGCGACATCCTGGCCGGCGCGACCTCGGACGACGTCACCCACACCGGGTTCCCGTTCCTCACCTCGAAGACGGTCGAGATCAACGGCGTACGGGCGCTGGCGTCGCGGATCTCGTACGTCGGCGAGCTGGGCTGGGAGATCTACGTCCCGATGGAGCAGGGGCTTCGCGTCTGGGATGCGCTGTGGGAATCCGGGATGCCGCACGGGCTCGTCCCGGTTGGCATCGGGACGTACGCGGTCACGGCGCGGCTCGAGAAGGGCTACCGCGCCCACGGCAACGAGCTGGAGCTGGACTTCAACCTCGTCGAGGCGGGCATGGCCCGGCCGACGGTGAAGGACGCCGTCTTCGTCGGCAAGGCGGCGTACCTGGCGCAGCGCGCCGCGGCGCCCGCGGCCGTCCTCTGCACGCTGACCCTCGACGACCCGACGTCGAAGAGCGGCGTCAAGCGCTACATGCTCGGGCGCGAGCCGATCCTGTCCCGGGCGGGCGGCCCGCTGACCGACGCGCATGGGCGCCGGTCATACGTGACGTCGGCCGGGTCCGGGCCGTCAGTCGGGAAGCACCTCCTCATGGCGTACCTGCCGCCCGCCGAGGCAGTCGTCGGGAATCGCCTGCTCGTCGAGTACCTCGGCGAGCAGTACCCGGTCAGCGTGGCCGTCGCCGGCGCGACGCCGCTGTTCGACCCGG
>DATEZX010000225.1:0-11055 GCA_035255225.1 Candidatus Limnocylindrales bacterium | reverse complement strand
CACCGGAGCGGCTGCCCGAACAGCTCGACGCGCCCGGCATCGGCCCTGATGAGCCCGGTCAGGATGCGCATCGTCGTCGTCTTCCCGGCACCGTTCGGCCCGAGGAATCCATAGACGACGCCCTGGCGGACCTCCAGGTCGAGGCCATCGAGGGCGCGGATGGGACCGTACGTCTTGACCAACCCGGCGACTCGGATGGCCAGCTCGCCAGCCGGGTGGCCGGTGTCCCGGTCGTGCGATTGGGCGTCCGGGGCCGCACCGGACACCGCAGAGGAGGCGATCACCTTCGTGCCTCCGATCTGCCGCTCCTCGCTGATGCCGCTCAATAGCCTCCACATCCGCGAGGACGCGCAGCTCAGCGCTGGTCGGAGTGTGGCCACGGGGGGCGTGGCATCCCAGAGCCATGAGGACCGCCCCCGCGAGTCACGTGGCTCGGACGGGAATCCGTCAGGTGGGCGCCGCCGCTAGGACCGAAGCGATGCTGCCCGGCGCTCGCACTCAGCCGCGAGGGCGACGAGACGCCTAACGAGCGTTGCCAGGGTCGGCACGCCGGCGTGGCCCGTGACAGACGAGGTCGCCGATGCGGAGATGGCCTCGATCTCGTCCCGGGCCTGGCCCGCGAACATGAGGTCGTCGGACGCCTCGTCGAAGGTTCGTGAGGGGGCATAGCTGGTCGACCGCCGCGACAGCACGGCCGCGTCGACGTCGTCGCGCACGTCCTCCGGCCTGAGCGTACCCCGGCGTCGGTGGCGGCTCTGTCGCGTGAGCCGGACGATCAGCGCGGCGCTGCGTCGTCGTCCTTGTCGTTCGATCGGAGCTTGGCGGCCTCGTCACGGGCGGCGCGGGCGCCGCGCCCGAACATCGCGCCAAGCTGCGGCAGCGTCTTCGGGCCGCGCAAGACGAGGGCGATGAGCAGGATGATGACCAGGACGAAGGCGACGTCGCTCACGGCGCGATGGTACTCCGCGAGGCTATCGTGCCCGCGTGCCCAGCCGCGAGATCGACGGCCCGCTGCTCGTCTTCGGTCCACGCTCGACGAGCTATGACTTCGGGCCGAGCCATCCGCTGACCCCGAGACGCTTCGGGCCGGGGATCGACCTCCTGCGGGCGGTCGGGGCCGAGCCGGGTCTCACGCCCGAGCCGGCCAGCGATGCCGAGCTCGAGTGGATCCACGAGCCGGACTACGTCGCGACCGTGCGGGCGCTGTCGAGCCGCGCCGCACCGGGGCTCGCGGGAGGGCTGTCCGCGTCGGGGTACGGGCTCGGGCCCGGTGACACGCCGGCGTTCACCGGCATGCACGATGCGGCCGCCGCCGTGGCGGGTGGCTCGCTCCGGGCGATGGAGGCGATCCTCGCGGGCGAGGTCGAGCATGCCTTCCATCCCGGCGGGGGACTCCATCACGCCATGCCCCGCCGCGCCTCGGGCTTCTGCGTCTACGACGATCCGGCCCTCGCGATCGCCCGGGCGCGCCGCGAGGGGCTGCGAGTCCTGTACCTCGACTTCGACGTCCACCATGGCGACGGCGTCCAGGCCATCCACTGGAACGACCCCGAGGTCGTGACGATCTCGGTCCACGAGACCGGCCGCGCGCTGTTCCCGGGCACCGGCTTTGTCAACGAGCTCGGCGGTCCGGACGCGCGGGGCTCGAAGCTGAACGTGCCGCTCGACCCGGGGACCGGCGAGCGAGGCTGGCTCGCGGCCATCGAGCGGGTCGTGCCCGAGGTCGCAGACGGGTTCCGGCCACAGATCGTCGTGTCCCAGCACGGCAGCGACGGCCACGCCTGGGATCCGCTGGCTCACCTTCGACTCACGACGACCGCGATGGGGGCGGCCGCCCGCCTCGTCGACTCGATCGCCCACCGCTGGGCGGGCGGCCGCTGGCTGGCGACCGGCGGGGGTGGCTACGACGCCTACCGGGTCGTGCCGCGGGTCTGGTCGCTGGTCTGGCTCGCGGGAGCGCACCGCGTCCCGCCGCCGCGCCTCCCCGATGCCTGGCTCGAGCGCTGGGCTCCGGACGCCGAGGCCTACGGCCAATCGCCGATGCCCGGGGGGTTCGAGGATCCGCCGAACGCGGGCCATCCATTCGGGCGGGCCGACGATGCCCTCGACCGGCGCGCCGCGGAGGCGGCTGAGGCCGCCCTCGCCGCGTGGCGGTCGGGGAGCGGAGGCTGAGCGGGCCGCCCCGCGAACGCCGACCGCCCGGGTGGGAGGGCCCGGGCGGTCGAGACGCGAGGCGGGTCCGAGTCGGTGCCAGACCGACCCGCCGGGCGGGGGAAGTTCAGCTGGTGGCCGGGGTCGAGGCCGGGGCCGGGATCGGCGCGGGCGAGGTCCGATGCCACGGCACGCCGAGGGCCGGCAGGAGGTAGCGGTCGAGGCCGTAGTAGCCGGCGACTCGCCAGGCGAGCATCAGGCCGACCGCGAAGGTGAACAGGACCGGATTGACGGACGCCGAGCCGGCGAGCAGGAACGACATGTTCATCAGCGCGCCGAAGAAAGCCGCGAAGCCGGTCAGGACCCCGAGCACGAGGCCGAGCCCGACCGCGATCTCGCCGAACACGATCAGGTACGAGAACCAGGTGTAGGCGTGGTTGTCGAGCAGGACCTGGATGAAGCCGCGGTACCACTCGTAGGAGATGGCCGGCTTGCCCGTCGCGGGGACGGCCGCGATCGCGGTCCAGAAGCCCTGCAGGGCGCTCCCACCGTCGAGCCAGCCGGTGCCCTGGGCCTTGTGCAGCCCCGCCTCGATCCACTGCGCGCCGATGAACAGTCGGACGGGCAGCCACAGCAGCCCGGCGTGGGTGTTGTTGAACAGGTACCTGGTGAAGGCCGGGCCCTCGATCTCGACGGTCTGGGCCTCCGGCGCCTTGCGGTCCTGGAAGAGCGCGAAGACGACGATGATCGAGAGGACCCAGAACACGACCGCGATGGCGGTCGAGACGTCGCTGGCGGGCGCCAGCGAGCTCAGCCCGAAGACGTCGTACGGGAACATGATGTAGAGCACGAGCACCGCGGCGATGACCGCCAGCGGCGTGACGAAACGGCGAAGCGTGGACATCGCTTGCCTGGACCCCTTCTCTGGTGTGCCGCCCTACCAGCTGGGCCTGCACGGGACGCTTCCGGTGGCTGGTTCCCCTCCACCATGGGGTATAGCCGAGGTCACATCGATGGTGCAAATGGCCCGTCCTCCCGTGCCGAGCGGCATCGCACGTGGGACCGATGGCCCAGCGGTCGCGGGCCAGTCGGCACCCGACTGCCGACCGGATCGCATCGAACGCTCGTTCGCTTCGATCGCGAATGGGTAGAATTCGGGGGCTCGTGCCCACCCCGCCATCGCCGTCTGTCGCGCCGTCCGCCGGGACCACGGCCGAGGGAGTCCATCCGGCCCTCGCCCCGTTCTCGCCGGCCGTCCGTGACTGGTTCGCGAGCGTCTTCGAGGCGCCCACCCCGGCGCAGGTCGGTGGCTGGGCGGCGATCTCGGCCGGCCGGCACACGCTCATCCATGCCCCGACCGGCAGCGGCAAGACCCTTGCCGCCTTCCTGTGGTGCCTCGACCGTCTGTCGGGCCACCCGTCGCCCGAGCCGACCCGAGCCGCGCCGGGCACCGTCCGCGTCCTGTACGTCTCGCCGCTCAAGGCCCTGACCTACGACGTCGAGCGGAACCTCCGGGCCCCGCTCCACGGCATCACCCTTGCCGCGAAGCGCCTTGGCGAGCCGGAGCCACGGATCACGATCGCCAGCCGGACGGGCGACACGCCCCAGGAGGCCCGCCGCGAGCTGGCGCGCCATCCGCCGGACATCCTCGTCACGACCCCCGAGAGCCTGTACCTGATCCTGACCAGCTCGGCGCGCGACATGCTTCGCGGCGTCGAGACGGTCATCCTCGACGAGGTCCACGCGCTCGCGGGGTCGAAGCGCGGCGCCCATCTCGCGCTCTCGGTCGAACGCCTGGAGCACCTCCGGCCGGCAACTGCCCCGCCGCTCCAGCGCATCGGCCTGTCGGCGACCCAGCGGCCCCTGGAGACGATCGCCCGCTTCCTCGGCGGGGTCGGCCCGGGACGCGAGGTCGAGATCGTCGATGCCGGCTCGCGCAAGCCGCTCGAGCTCCGGGTCGTCGTGCCCGTCGAGGACATGAGCCGTCTTGGCGAGATGGTCCCGCCCGAGGCGCGACCCGGTGGCCCCGTGGGTGGCTGGCAGGACATCCGGACGAGCATCTGGCCGGCGGTCCACCCGCGGCTGCTCGAGCTCATCCGCCAGCACCACAGCACGATCGTCTTCACGAACAGCCGCCGCCTCGCGGAGCGGCTCGCCCAACGGCTCAACGAGCTCGCGGGGGAGGAGCTGGTCCTGGCCCACCACGGCAGCATCGCCCGCGAGCAGCGCCTCCGGATCGAGGAGGACCTCAAGGCCGGCCGGATCCCGGCGATCGTCGCCACGAGCTCCCTCGAGCTCGGGATCGACATGGGCGCGGTCGACCTCGTCGTCCTCGTCGAGAGCCCGCCCTCCGTGGCCGCGGGCCTCCAGCGCGTCGGCCGGGCGGGCCACCGGGTGGGCGAGCCGTCGAAGGGCATCGTCTTCCCGAAGTTCCGGGGCGACCTCCTCGAGGCCGCGGTCGTCACCAGCCGGATGCACGACGGGGCGATCGAGACGACGACCCTGCCGCGGAACCCGCTCGACGTCCTCGCCCAGCAGCTCGTGGCCATGGCCGTGACCGACGTCTGGACGGTCGAGGAGCTCCTGGCCACGGTCACCCGCGCGGGGCCGTTCGAGACGCTCTCGCGGGAGGCGCTCGAGGCCGTCCTCGGGATGCTCGCCGGCGCCTACCCATCCGACGAGTTCGCGGAGCTCAAGGCTCGCCTGACCTGGGATCGCGTGACCGATGTCGTCGAGGGCCGTCGCGACGCCCGGGTCGTGGCAGTCACCTCGGGCGGCACGATCCCGGATCGGGGGCTGTTCGGGGTCTTCCTCGCCGGGGAGGCGGGCGCCCCGGGACGGCGCGTCGGTGAGCTCGACGAGGAGATGGTCTACGAGCTGCGAGCCGGGATGCACGGCGACGTCGTCGTCCTCGGCGCCAGCAGCTGGCGGGTCCTCGACATCACCCCCGACCGGGTCATCGTCGAGCCGGCGCCGGGCGTGCCGGGCAAGCTGCCCTTCTGGAAGGGCGATGCGGTCGGCCGGCCGATCGAGCTGGGGCGGGCGATCGGCGCCTTCATTCGCGAGGCGGAAGCGGATCTCGCGCGTGGCGAGCGGGGCCGCGAGGCCCTCGAGCGGCGGCTGGCCGACGGGGACCTGGACGACTACGCCGCCCGCAACGTCGTCGCCTACCTGGACGAGGAGCGTGAGGTGGCGGGCGCCCTCCCGACGGACCAGCGGATCGTCGTCGAGCGATTCCGGGACGAGCTCGGCGACTGGCGGGTCGTGATCCTGAGCCCGTTCGGAGGCCGCGTCCACGCGCCCTGGACGCTCGCCATCGAGGGCCGCCTCCGCGACCGCCTCGGCATCGAACCCCAGACGATCTGGTCGGACGACGGGATCGCGATCCGCCTGCCCGAGGGCGAGGGCGACCAGGCGAGCCGGCTGACCGAGATCGAGGGCCTCCTGTTCCCGGAGTCGGGGGCCATCGAGGACCTCGTCGTCGAGGCCGTCGGCGGGTCGGCCCTGTTCGCGTCGCGCTTCCGCGAGAACGCGGCCCGGGCCCTCCTCCTGCCGCGACGCCGGCCCGGCACGCGGACGCCGCTGTGGCAGCAGCGCCAGCGCTCGGCCGACCTGCTCGCGGTCGCCTCGCGCTACGGCAGCTTCCCGATCCTCGTCGAGACGTACCGCGAGTGCCTGTCCGACGTTTTCGACCTCCCTGCCCTGCGGGACCTGCTCGCCGGGGTCGAGCGGCGCGAGATCTCGGTCCACGGGGTCGAGACGGTCAAGCCCTCGCCGTTCGCGTCGTCGCTGCTGTTCGACTACGTCGCCGCCTACATGTACGAGGGCGACGCCCCCCTGGCCGAGCGCCGGGCCGGTGCGCTCGCGCTCGACCGCGACCTGCTGCGCGAGCTGCTCGGCCAGGAGGAGCTCCGGGAGCTCCTCGACCCCGAGGCGCTTGCGGACCTCGAGCTCGCGCTCCAGTGCCTGGCCGACGATCGGCGGGCCGACTCGGCCGATCACCTCCACGACCTGCTCCGCCGCCTCGGGGATCTCTCGGCGGCCGAGATCACGGCCCGATCCGAGCCGGCGAGCCCGGTGCCCGACTGGCTGGCCCAGCTGGCCGCGAGCCGTCGAGCGGTCGCGGTCCGCCTCGGCGGCGAGGAGCGCTGGATCGCGATCGAGGACGTCGCCCGATACCGCGACGGCGTCGGCGCGGCCGCGCCACGGGGCGTGCCCGAGGCGTTCCTGGCGCCGGCGAGCCAGGCGCTCGAGGGGCTCCTGGCCCGCTGGGCCCGGACCCACGGCCCATTCCTCGGTCCCGAGCCGGCTCGGCGCTGGAACCTGCCGTCCGGCGTCGTGGACGAGGCGCTGGCTCGCCTGGCGGCAGGCGGGACGCTCCTGCGAGGGGAGTTCCGGCCGGGCGGCGCGGAGCGCGAGTGGTGCGATCCCGAGGTCCTGCGCCAGCTCCGGCGGCGATCGCTGGCCCGGCTGCGCCGCGAGGTCGAGCCGGTGGACCAGGAGGCGCTGGGCCGCTTCCTCCCGGCCTGGCAGGGCGTCCTCCCGGTTCCGGTCGCCGGCGTTCCGGGTCGTGACGCCGACATCGCCCCGCCACTCCGGGGTTCCGCCGCGCTCGAGCGCGTGGCCGAGGTCGTCGACCAGCTTGCGGGTGTGCCGATCCCGGCATCGGTGCTCGAGCGGGACGTCCTGCCGGCCCGCGTCCCTGGCTACCAGCCCCGCCTGCTCGACGAGCTCGGCGCGATGGGCGAGGTCGCGTGGCTCGGCCGCGGGAGCCTCGGTCGCGACGACGGACGGGTCCTCCTGTACCGGCCTGGCCGCGAGGCGCTCCTGCCGGCGGCCCCGCTGGACGAGGGCGAGCGACCGATCGGCCCGCGCCACGAGGCCATCCGGGCCCACCTCGCCGCCCGCGGCGCCTCGTTCTACCGCGCCATCCACGGCGCCGCGGGCGGCGGCCCGGATCGGGAGGTCCTCGACGCGCTGTGGGACCTCGTCTGGGCCGGCGAGGTCACGAACGACACGTTCGCTCCACTGCGCGCCCTGCGCTGGAAGCGACCCTCGGGCGGCGGTTCCGGGCGTCTGCCACGGGCAGGCCGGTTGACGGCACTGGGACCGCCGGAGGCGGTCGGCCGGTGGTCGCTCGTCGAGCCATCCGCCGCCTCCCAGACCGAGCGCCTGCACGCCCTCGCCCTCGCCCTCCTCGACCGCCACGGGATCGTCGTTCGCGAGGCGGTCATGGCGGAAGGCTCGGAGGGCGGCTTCGCGGCCGTCTACCCGGTCCTCCGAGCGCTCGAGGAGGCGGGTCGGATTCGGCGCGGCTACTTCGTCGAGGGCCTCGGTGCGGCGCAGTTCGCCCTCTCCGGCGCGATCGAGCGATTGCGCGCGCTCCGTGCAGGCGCGCCCGACTCCGGCGATCCTCCGCACGTGCACCTGCTCGCTGCCGCCGACCCCGCCAACCCGTACGGCGCCGCCGTCGCCTGGCCGCGACGCGGCGACGACGACCGGCGCCCACTGCCCCGCGCGGCCGGCGCCTCGGTCGTCCTGGTCGACGGCGTCGCGGTCCTGTACCTGGAGCGCGGCGGCCGCTCGCTCCAGACGCTGCCCGCGTTCGACGATCCCGCCGTCACCGACCTGGCGGCACGAGGGCTGCGCTGGCTCGTGCTCGGTGGGCGGGAGCGCGAGCTCGTCATCTCGCGCATCGACGGACTCGCCGTCGGCGAGTCGCCGTACAGGACGGCGCTCGCCTCCGCCGGCTTCGTGCCCGGCTACCGCGGTCTCGCCCTGCGCGCCGCGCCCGGCTCGCGCGCGGGATCCTCCGACGGCCGGCTCGCCTCGGCCGACGGGCGCCTCGACCCGCGCCTGGCGCGGCGCTGAGGCCGGAGCGCGGGATGCCAGAGGGCGACAGCCTCGCCAGGATCGCGGTCGCGCTGCGGCCCCACCTCGCGGGCCGGATCGTCACGCTCGCCCGAGCGCGCCTGCCGGGGCCCGTCATCTCGCGGGTCGTCGGCAAGCGGATCGACGCGGTCGACACCGCGGGCAAGAACCTCCTCATCCGGTTCGACGGCGGGCTCGAGATCCGGACGCACCTCGGGCTTCACGGCAGCTGGCACCGCTATCGGCCCGGCGAGCCCTGGCGCCGGCCGGCCTCACGAGCGTCGCTCGTGCTCGAGGTCCCGGGCGCCGTCGCGGTCTGCTTCGATGCCCCGGTCGTCGAGCTGTTCGAGACGAGGTCCGAGCCGGTCCATCCCTCGCTGGGCCGCCTCGGACCGGACCTCCTCGCCCCGGACGTCGACCTCGACGCCGCGGCGGCTCGACTGGGCGACACGGCGAACGCCGAGCGCGAGATCGGGGACGCGCTCCTCGACCAGCGGGTCGTCGCCGGCCTCGGCAACGTCTACAAGAGCGAGGTCCTGTTCCTCGAGGGCATCGATCCGTTCAGCCCGATCGGCCGGCTGTCGCCCGCCCAGCGTCGGGCGATCATCGAGCGGGCCCGCGACCTCCTCGTCTTCAACGCCCGGGCCGGCGCACCGGCGGGACGGACGACGACGATCGATCCGAAGACCGGTACGCGCCTGGCGCCGACCCAGCTGTGGGTCTACCGCCGCGCCGGCCTGCCGTGCCACCGCTGCGGGACGATCGTCAGGTCCGCGCCGCAGGGCCGCGAGCTGCCGCGGACGACGTACTGGTGCCCGACCGACCAGCCGCCCGAGGCCTGACCCGGCATGTGCGAGCACTACGTCGCCCGGGCAGCGGCGCCATTCCGGATCGAGGAGCTGTGGGACTTCACGGCGAAGCTCGAGCAGTTCGGGATCGCGGGCTTCGGCTGGGGCGCCGCGTGGCTCGCCGATGACGGGCGGCTGCGCTCATATCGCGACGTCGGCGCATTCCGCGACGACCCGGCACGTGACCGAGTCGGCCGCGAGGCGACGACGACGCTCCTCGTCCACCTTCGCCGGCCGTCCCGGCTCTCGACCCTCGGTGTGCCCGACACCCAGCCGTTCGACGACCCGGCGGGTCGCTACGCCTTCAGCCACAACGGCGACCTGCTCCTGCATCGCGCCTGGCGGGCGCGCTATCGGGCGGCGGGACGGATCCGCGGCCGCGCCGACAGCGAGGTCGGGGCGCGCTGGCTCGAGGACGAGTGGCACGACCGCGAGCCGGTGCCGCACCTCCTCGGCGCCCTCCACGACACGTTCGGCGGCCAATCAAACCTGGCGGTCGTGACCCGCGACGGCGAGGCCCACCACTACGCCGGCAACAACGAGAACCCGGTGTTCACGTTCCGGCTGGGAGGCGTCGCGGTCGCCTCGACGGGCATCTACTCCCTCGATCGGTCGCTGTTCCGGTTCGTGGCCCCGGCCGCGACCGACCGCGTCCTCGTCCCGCTCCGGACGACCGCCTCGCTCGCGCCGTAGCCCCGCGCGTAACGCCGGGTTGACTTCCGCGTTCCCTCGGCGCAGCGTCCGCGCCGAGAGGGAAGAGGGAGGTCCGGATGGCCGAGGTCGGTGCCGTCGCGGCGAACGCGCCGGCGGTCGCGCCGGTGAGCGCGTGGACCGACGAGGATGCGCCACGGCCGACCGAGCGCCTGCCGTTCCTCCAGCTGCTCCAGATCTCGATCTACTGGCTCGGCATCAACTCGATCATGGGCGGGATCGGGGTCGCGATGCAGGAGCGCGTCCCGGGCATGGTCCCGCTCGGCGAGAAGGGGACCTTCCTCGCCCTCCAGGGCTGGCTGCTCCTGGTCGTGAACATCGCGGTCCAGCCGACGATCGGGATGATCAGCGACTACACCCAGACCCGCTGGGGCCGGCGCAAGCCGTACATCGCCATCGGGGCGGTCCTGGACGTCGTGTTCATCACCGGCGTCGCCCTCTCGAACACGTTCCTGGCCGTCACCGCCTTCCTGTTCCTGTTCCAGTTCAGCTCGAACTTCGCGCAGGGGCCGTTCCAGGGGTACGTGCCCGACCTGGTGCCCGAAGAGCAGGTCAGCCTGGCGAGCGCGATGGTCGGCGCGATGCAGACGGTCGGCTACATCGTCGGCGGGGTGATCATCGCGACGGCCTACATCCTCCACGACCCGGCCGACTTCACGATCCCCACGATCGCCCTCGGCCTCGTCGAGCTCGCTACCGCACTCGGCACCGTGCGCTGGGTCCGCGAGGGCGGAGCACCCCGCGACCGCCGCGGCCGCTCGTGGTTCGAGATCGCGAAGTCCGCCTGGGCGACCGACATCCTCCGCGAGCACAGCTTCGTGTTCCTCGTCCTGTCGCGGCTGATGTTCTTCGCGGGGATCAACGCGCTGCTCGGCTGGTACGTCGTCGGCATGTTCAACCAGACGTTCCGGCTCACCGACGCCGACAAGGCGATCATGCTGCCGGTGACCCAGGTCGTCGTCGCGCTCATCACCGTGGCCTCGACCTTCCCCTCGGCCCGGCTGTCGGACCGGATCGGCCGAAAGCCGGTCATCTACGTCGCCTGCGTCATCGGCGCGATCGGCCTCGAGGTGGTGGCGGCGGCGCCCGGGTTCGCGGTGTTCCTCCTCGGCGCCGCGGCGATGGGGGCAGCCGCCGGGACGTTCCTCGCCGTCGATTGGGCCCTCATGACCGACATCATCCCGAAGGCCGCGTCGGGCCGGTACATGGGCATCAGCAACATCGCAGTCGCGGCCTCGGGAGCGCTGGCCAACGCGCTCGTGGGCCCGCTCATCGACATCGTCGGCGGCAAGGCCGAGCTGCCGGAGGGTCCGCGGGTCGCCACGGCGGCGGCGGTCATCTTCTTCATCCTCGCCGCGGCCTTCCTGCACTGGGTCGACCCGCGGAAACGCGAGGCGCGCCTCGCCGCGGAGGCGGCCGCGACGGCTGCCGCGGCCTGACGCACCGGCGGTGCCGTATCCTCCCCGCGCATGAG
>DATEZX010000224.1:0-2432 GCA_035255225.1 Candidatus Limnocylindrales bacterium | reverse complement strand
CTCATCAAATGATCCCGGAGGCGGGGCGCCGCCCGCCTCCCCGGAGCACACACGGAGCCGCGCCCTCGGGCGCGGCTCCGTGATTCGGGCGCCGACCCGCTAGGAGCGCAGGCCCGCTAGGCTGCGCCCCATGCCGACCCGCGCCGAGGCCTGGGACTTGCTCCGCGAGTGGACCGCCTCCGAGGCGCTGCGCCGCCACGGCCTGGCCGTGGAGGCCGCCGTGGCCTGGTACGGGGAGCATCGCTTCGGGATCGCCGGCGACGAGCTCGAGGCCTGGCGCTGCGCCGGCCTCCTCCATGACTTCGACTACGAGCGCTACCCCGACACGCATCCCCTGCAGGGCGCCAATGAGCTGCGGACGCGCGGCTATCCCGACGATGTCGTCCAGGCCGTCCTCGGCCACGGCGATCACACCGGCGTGGCTCGCACGAGCCTCCTCGCGAAGACCGTCTATGCCTGCGACGAGATGACCGGCTTCGTCATCGCCGTGGCCTACGTCCGACCGAACCGCAGCCTCGACGAGGTGGACGTCCGAGCGGTCGCGAAGAAGATGCGGGACAAGGGCTTCGCCCGCCAGGTGCCGCGAGACCAGCTCGAGAAGGGTGCGGTCGAGCTCGGCGTGCCGTTCGACGAGCACGTCCAGAACGTCATCGCCGGCCTCGCATCCGTTCGGGCCGAGCTCGGGCTGTAGCGGCCGGACAGGTCGAGTGGGCGCCGCCCGGGCCCCGATCGCTGGGCGCCGGCCTGCTCGAGGCCGGCTCTAGAGACCGGTCGCGCCGAGCAGCCGGCCGACGGCGTAGGTGACCGCGGCGGCGGCCCCGCCGAGGGCCATCTGGCGGATGGCCGCGAAGAGGATCGGGCGGCGGGTGAGCGTCGCGATCCCATAGCCCAGGACCGCGAGCGCGATGAGGCTCAGGCCGATGCTGCCCCAGAAGGCCGACGTTCCCGAGGCGAGCAGGAACGGGACGAGGGGAATGAGGGCGCCGGCCGTGAAGGCGACGAACGAGCTCCCCCCGGCCGCCAGCGGCGAGCCGATCGATCGGGCGTCGAGCCCGACCTCCTCGAAGATCAGCAGCCGGACCGCGTGGTCCTCGTCGGCGAAGACCGCGTCGGTGAACTCGTCGGCCCGCTCGGCCGTGAACCCCCGCTCCGTGTACAGGCGCTTGAGGATGGCCCGCTCCTGCTCGGGCGCCTCGCGGAGCTGCTTGCGCTGGAACGCGACCTGGAAGTCCAGCAGCTCGCGCTGGCTCTGGACCGAGATGTACTCGCCGACGCCCATGCTGAAGGCCCCGGCGAGGAGCCCCGCGATCCCGGCGAGGACGATGATTCCCGGCTCCGCGTTGGCCCCGGCCACGCCCATGACGAGCGCGAGGTTCGAGACGAGGCCGTCGTTCGCGCCGAAGACGATCGGCCGCAGGACCGAGTTGGCCTTCGTGTCGTGAGCCGCGCTGGCGTCCGGCAACGCCTGCGCCCGGACGCCGCGGCCGGTCATGCGCTCGATCAGCCTGCTAGCGGCTGGCCGGAACGGCGAGGTGCCGAACGGCGCTCTCGCTCGGGTCGCGGGTCACGTCGAAATGGGCGACGTGGGCGAGGGCTTCGTCGACCGAGCGCCGGACCTCGACCTCGGCATGGGGATACCCGCCGGCGCGAAGGAGGAGCTGGAGATGCGCCGCGGCACCGATCGAATCGCAATCATCGGGGCCTCGGCGGACGGTGTCCCAGGCGGCCTCGACCGCCCGCCGGAAGTCGACGTCGGCCCAGTCCTCGATGCCCAGGAGCACCCGATGCTCCAGCATGCTGCACCTCCCAGGTGGCTGGAGCCTAGCCTCGTCGCCCGTCGGTCATGAGTGGCGTTTCGCCCGAAACGATCGCCGTTCGGCCCCCGCTAGGATCCGACCCATGGCCCCTTCCGGAATCCGCCGCGCAACCCGCATCTCGCTGCCCCTGCTCGGCGCCTTCGTCGTCGGCGCGATCGCCTATGGCGGGCTCTACACCTTCCCGGCGATGTCGGTCGCCCTGGCTCGGGACTTCGGGATCGGCCGGGCGCTGGCGGTCACGCCCTGGACGACGTTCCTGGTCGTCACGGCCGTCGCGAGCCCGCTTCTCGGCCGCGCGTATGACGAGTGGGCCGACCGGGACCTCCTGACCGCCTCGATGGTCCTCCTGGCGGCCGGCTGGCTGGCCGTCTACCTCGCGCCCGACATCGCCCTCGTCGTCCTTGCCTACGCGGCGTTCCATGCGCTTGGCCTGCAGCTCGCGTTCATCGGCATCACGACCGCGGTCGCGCGTCGCTACGCGGGTGCGTCCGGGCTGGCCCTCGGCATCGCCTACGCGGGCCCCGGCATTGGCGTCGCGATCGCCCTGCCGGTCGCGGCCCGGCTCATCGAGTCGTCCGGCTGGCGGGCCGCGTCGCTGGCGTTCCTGGCGTCGTC
>DATEZX010000223.1:0-12160 GCA_035255225.1 Candidatus Limnocylindrales bacterium | reverse complement strand
GAGCATCCCCTCGTAGAGATCCTTCTCGGCATCGAGGAACACGAGGTCGACCGAACCCGGCCGGAAGCTCTCCAGGCCGGCCCGGCCGTCCTCGACGCGCTGCTCGACCACGTCCTCGACGCCGGCGTCGGCGAACGTCCGGCTCGCGATCGCGAGCTTGTCCGGATCGACCTCGAAGGTCGTCACGCGGCCCCCCGTCCGGGCCATCGCGACGGCGAACCACAGGGTCGAGTAGCCGCCGCTCGTGCCGACCTCGACGATCGTCCGGGCGTCGATCCCGATCGCCAGAGTCATGAGGAGCTGGCCGACCTCGGGCTGGATCTGTCGCAGTCGCTTCAGGATCGGCGTGCCGTCGTCACGGTCCACGGCATCGCGTGCCTCAAGCCGCCCCATGACCACCCGCACCTGGTCCGGAATGAGGTTCATGTCGCGCAGGGTATCGAGGTCTCTGCGGCGGGGCCTCGCCCGATACCGGCGTGGCTAGTCGAGCTTGCGGATCACGCCGATGAGCTTGCCCTGGACGCGCACGTCGTCGTAGTACTGCGGCGCGTAGTTCGGGTTGGCCGGCTGGAGCCGGACGCGGTCCTTCTCCTTGTAGAAGCGCTTGAGGGTGACCGCGTTGTCCTCGACCTGGGCCACGACGATGTCGCCGTTGCGGGCCGTCGTCTGCGGCCGGATGAGCACGAAGTCGCCGTCGGCGATGTGCTCCTCGATCATCGAATCGCCGCGCACTCGCAGGACGTACGCGTCGCCGCTCGGCGCCAGGAGGTCGGGGACGGCGAGCGTCTCCGAGGCGTCCTGGTAGGCCTCGATCGGGCCACCGGCCGCGATCTCGCCGACGATCGGCAGGACGTGGGCCGCGTTCGTGAGGGCCTGCGGGACCAGCTCGTTCGTCAGGCCGAGCTGGAGGGCGGCCGTCGGCGTGAGTCGAATCGCCCGGGACTGCGCCGCGCCGCGCTCGAGGTAGCCCTCGCGCTCGAGGATCATCAGGTGGTGGTGGACGGCCGAGGTGGAGCTGAGGCCGACCGCGAGGCCGATCTCACGGACGCTCGGCGGGTAGCCGCGCGCCCGGAGCGTCGCGGCGATGTAGTGGAGGATCTTCAGCTTCCGTTCGGCATCGTGCCTGGTCACGTTCACTCCCATGGGGCGGGTAGCCTCGGTGCGATGATACCGAACGGGTGTTCGATGTCAAGCCGGATCGGGGCCGAGCGAGCGGCCTGCTAGACTCCGTGCTCCCCGCGAACACGATCCCGTTCGCCGGGCGACGGAGGCGAAACCGCGACGCGATGGCCCGTACCTCGGCACGGAAGGACCCCAGCGACCAGCCCGGCCCGGCCCGGCGGCGACGCCGCAGGGGTCGCTCCGGCACGGTCCGGCGGTTGCTTGCCGCGCTGGCGTTCCTGCCGATCGCCTCGCGGGCCCCGCTCTACGCGCGGCTCCTCGGGACCCTGCTCGTCGACGCGCGGATCCCGGCATCGCGCAAGGCTGTCCTCGGTGGCGCCGTCGGCTACGTGCTGCTCGGCCGGGACATCGTGCCCGACCGCGTCCCGCTCCTCGGCAGCCTCGACGACGTCGTGATCGTGGCTCTTGCCCTCGACGTCTTCTTCGCCGGGATCGACGACGCGACGCTCGACGAGAAGCTCGCCGAGGTCGGCATCCCGCGCTCGGCCTACGACGAGGACGTGGCCCGGATCCGCCGCCTGTTGCCCGGTCCGTTTCGGCGCATCATCGGCCGCCTCCCGGGGGCGCTCGCCGTCGTCGGCCGCGCCATCGAGGAGAGCAACATCGGCCCGCGGCTGCGGGCCGTGGCCGCAAGGGAGGGTTCGATCGCGTGAAGGTCATCCTGACGAAGGACGTCGCCACGCTCGGCAAGTCGGGCGAGATGAAGACCGTGGCCGACGGCTACGCGACGAACTTCCTCATCCCCCAGCGGCTCGCCGTGCCCGCGTCCGGCGGCGCCTATCGCGCCTATCAGCACGACATCGCGTCACGCGAGGAGAAGCGCCGGAAGGAGCGCGAGGAGAACGACATCGCGGCGACCCGGATCGCGTCGACGACGCTCACCCTCGGGGTCAAGGTCGGCGACGCCGGCAAGCTCTACGGCTCGGTCGGGGCCAAGGAGATCGCCGAGGCGCTCGGGCGGCGGGGGATCGTCGTCGACCGCCACAAGGTCGACCTGGACGAGCCCCTCAAGACGCTCGGCACGTACAAGGTCGCGGTGAAGGTCGCCTCCGGCCTCACGCCCGAGGTCACCGTCGTCGTCGAGCCGAAGGGCTAGCCGGCCGCGCCGGTCGGGTGCGGCCGCCATCCGGCTGACATTCGAGCTGTCAGCCAGCGGACGACAATCGCTCGCGTGAGCGACTCGGGCCGGCGCACGAACGTCTCGCGGGGCGCGTCGCCGACGAACGTCGCTCGGACCACTGTCGCTCGGACCCCTGTCGCTCCCAAACACGCCCAGGCCCCGCGGACGATCCTCCACGTCGACCTCGACGCGTTCTTCGCCGCCGTCGAGCAGCGTGACGACCCGGCGCTGCGCGGCAAGCCGGTCGTCGTCGGGATGGGCGGTCCCAACGATCGGGGAGTCGTCGCGGCGGCGTCGTACGAGGCCCGCGCGTTCGGGGTCCACTCGGCCCTGCCGATCCGGACCGCGAAGCGGCTGTGCCCCGACTGCGTCTTCGTGCCGGTCCGGGGCGCGGTCTACGCGCGTGTCAGCCGTGAGGTCATGGCGATCCTCCGCCGGTTCACGCCGCTCGTCGAGCCGATCTCGATCGACGAGGCCTTCATGGACGTCACCGCCTCGCAGGCCCTGTTCGGCGATGGCGAGTCGATCGCCCGTCAGGTCAAGGCCGCGATCCGGGACGAGCTGTCGCTCACGGCCTCGGTCGGGGTGGCGATGACGAAGCTCGTGGCGAAGATCGGCAGCGACCTGCGCAAGCCCGACGGTCTCGTCGTGGTCGCGCCGGGCGAGGAGGCGGCGTTCCTCGCCCCGCTGCCGATCGCCCGCCTGTGGGGTGTCGGGCCGTCCACGGCAGCCGCCCTGCGCGACTTCGGGGTGGCGACGATCGGCGATCTCCAGGCCCTCGACCGCTCGGCCCTCGCGCGCCGGCTCGGGCAGCACGGCGCCGCCCTCGTCGATCGCGCCCACGGCCTCGATCCCGACCCGGTCGACGATCCCGACGCCGCGAAGTCGATCGGTCACGAGCACACGTTCGACGAGGACACGGCCGACCGGGACGTCATCGAGCGGACGTTCCTGGCGATGGCCGAGGGCGTCTCCGCGCGGCTCCGCGACGCGGGCGCCAAGGCCTCGACGGTCACGGTCAAGATCCGCGACTCAGGCTTCAACACGATCACCCGCCAGCGTCGGCTCGTCGAGCCGACGGACCTGACCGAGCCGATCTGGCACGCGGCCCTCGAGCTCGCCCGGCCCGAGCTCCGCGGCAAGCGCATCCGGCTCGTCGGGGTCACGGCCTCGAGCCTGGGCGAGCGTGACCAGCTGTCGCTGTTCGACGGGCTCGACGACGAGCGGCGGCGGCGGGCGGTCGAGGCGGCCGATGAGCTTCGGCACCGCTACGGGACGCGGGCGGTGACCCGCGCCCGCCTCATCCGGACCGGCCTGCCGGCGCCCTTCGAGCGTGACCTCGGGACGGCGGTCGAGCGCCGCGGGCGCTTTGACAGCCGAGGTGGCACGGGCCGGAAGCACCGTCCGGTCGAACCAGGGGCGCCGCTCCGCGACGGGAGCGACGACGGGTTCCCGGACGACCTTCCGGAGGCGCTGGACGATCGGGGTGTCGACGAGTCGAGCCCTTGACATCGAACAGGCGTTCGGTCTAGTCTCCGGCCAGAAGAGAACAGACGTTCGCCACGGATGTGCCCGCCGAGCGAGCCCCAACTGCCCCCGAAAGGAGCCACGCGGCGATGGCGATGATCAGGGTTGAGCCGGTCGAGGTCCGAGTCCGCACGGACTGGTTCGACGGCCGGCCGCGAGAGTTGGAATGGGCCGGCCGCCGCCTGCCGATCCTCGATGTCGTGGGCGTGCGCGACGAGACCGCCGCGTTTCCCGTCGTCGTCGGACCACGGACCGTCTTCGACGTCCAGACCCCGGCGGCGCGGCTGCAGCTGGCGTTCCGGCATCGCAGTCGGCGCTGGACGATCGAGGGCCTGGACGAGGCCGAGCGCGCGGCGTAGTCCTGACCAGGCCGCCGGAGGCCGTCGGCAGGGGCCGGCGCGTCGAAGGCGGTGTCCGCGCCGGTGGCTCCTCCCCGCCGACGCGAGCGGAGCGGGCGGGCGGCCGCGCCGGGGCGTGACCGTCCGCGCGCCTCCGGGCAATGGACCGGCAGGGGCGATCCGGTGCACCCGGCACGTACGCCTGCGGGGGGCGCGGCGATAATCGGCGCGTGCAAGACGTGGCGCGCTTCCGTGACCTGACCATCGGGGGCTTCGTCGAGCGGCTGGCGTCGGCCGAGCCGGTGCCTGGCGGGGGGAGTGCCTCGGCGGTCGCGGGCAGCCTCGCGGCGGCACTGGTCTCGATGGTCGCCCAGCTCTCCCGCCGGCAGCAGCTCGTGGCCCACTCGCGGCTCCATGACTGGGCGGAGGGGGAAGGCCAGCGCCTCGCCGCGCTCCTGCTCCAGCTGGCCGACGAGGACGCCGCTGCCTATGGCGCGTTCGCCGCGGCGCTCAAGATGCCGCGCGCCACCCCCGAGGAGAGCGAGGCTCGGCAGGTCGCCAAGCGGCGTTCGGCACGGGTTGCGGCCGAGGTGCCGCTCCGGACCGTCGAGGCCTGCCTCGACGTCGTGAAGGCCGCCGAGGCGCTGGCCGGGCGCTGCAACCTCAACGCCTCGTCGGACGTGGCGGTCGCGTCCCTCCTGGCCGAGGCCGCGGCCGAGGGCGCCGCGGAGAACGTCCGCGTGAACCTGCCGTCGCTCGGCGACGACCCATGGGCCGAGGAGGTCCAGGTGCGCCTCGAAGAGCTGCTCGCGGAGCTGCAGGAGCTGGCCGAGTCCTGTCGGGCGACGGTTTCGTCCGGCGCGATGCGGGAGCCGATCGGGCTCATCGCCGCCCCGTGACGGCGCCTGCCGGCATCTCGTGACCGTGTCGGCCGGCGCCCGGCTCCTCGAGGGCGCGCCGATCGCCGCGGAGATTCGGGCCGGCGTGGCCGCGGACGTGGCCGCCTTCGCCGCGGCGCAGGGCCGCCCCCCGTCGCTGGCCGTCGTGGTCTGCGGGCGCGACGCGCCGTCGATGGTCTACCTCGAGCGGATCCTCAAGGCCTGCGCCGCGGCCGGCATCGATGGCCGCCTCGTCGAGATCCCCGACGGCGACGCGCCGACGCAGGAGCGCGACCTCGTCGCCGCCCTCCACGAGCTCAACGACGACGCCCGGGTCGCCGGGATCATCGTCCAGATGCCGCTCCCGCCCGGGATCCACCTCCGACCCGTCGTCGATGCCATCGATCCGGCCAAGGACATCGACGGCATCCACCCCCTGAATGCCGGCCTCCTCCGGCTGGGCTGGGACGGCTTCGTGCCCGCGACGGCCCACGCCGCGCTCGAGATGCTCCACCGCTCGGGGGTGCCGATCCGCGGCGCCGATGCCGTCGTCATCGGTCGCTCGCCCGTGGTCGGCATGCCGGTCGCGTTCATGCTGACCCGCGAGGACGCGACGGTGACCGTCTGCCACTCGAAGACGGCGGATCTCGCCGAGCACGTCCGGCGCGCCGACATCGTCGTGGTGGCCGCCGGCCGGCCGGGCCTCGTGACCGGCGACATGCTCAAGCCCGGGGCAGCCGTCATCGACGTCGGGATCAACGTCGTCGATGGCAAGATCGTCGGCGACGTCGACTTCGAGTCCGCGCGCGGGGTTGCCGGCGCGATCACGCCGGTGCCCGGTGGCGTCGGGCCGCTCACCAACGCCCTCCTGCTCGCCCATCTCGTTCGCGCGGCCCAGAAGCAGGTCGCGGCCAGGTCCGGCGCCGATGGCGCCACGGAAGGGAGCGCTCGATGACCACGGCCACGCTGGCCTCCGACCTCGACATCGCCCGGTCGGTCACGCCCCGGCCGATCATCGACGTAGCCCACGACCTCGGGCTCCGCACCGACGAGATCGAGCCGTACGGCTCGAACAAGGCCAAGATCCGGCTCGAGGCCATCAGCCGGCTCGAGGCCGAACGGCCGCGCGGCAAGTACGTCGTCGTGACGGCCATCAGCCCGACACCCCTGGGCGAAGGCAAGAGCACGACGACCGTCGGACTGGCCCAGGGCCTCAACCGGATCGGCCACCGGGCCGCCGTCTGCATCCGCCAGCCGAGCCTCGGACCGGTGTTCGGGATCAAGGGCGGGGCGGCCGGCGGGGGCCACAGCCAGGTCATCCCGATGGAGGACTTCAACCTCCACCTGACCGGCGACGTCCACGCCATCGGTGCCGCCCACAACCTGGCCGCGGCGTTCATCGACAACCACATCCACCACGGCAACGCGCTCGGCATCGACCCCCTGAACATCCTCTGGCCCCGCGTCCTCGACATCAGCGACCGGGCGCTCCGCGACGTCGTCGTCGGCCTCGGCGGCCGCGAGAACGGCTACGCCCGCCAGACCGAGTTCGTCATCACCGTCGCGTCCGAGGTCATGGCCGTCCTGGCCCTGGCGCGCGATCTCCCGGATCTCCGGGCCCGGCTCGGTCGGATGGTCCTCGCGACCACCCGCGACGGCCGGGCCGTCACGGCCGACGACCTGAAGGTCGCCGGCTCCATGGCCGTCCTCCTCATCGATGCCATCAAGCCGAACCTCCTCCAGACCCTGGAGGGCGGCCCGGCGTTCGTCCACTGCGGGCCGTTCGGCAACATCGCCCATGGCAACAACTCGATCCTGGCCGACCGGATCGCGCTCGTGACGAACGACATCGTCTGCACCGAGGCCGGCTTCGGGGCCGACATGGGGGCCGAGAAGTTCTTCGACATCAAGTGCCGCGCCTCCGGCCTCCGCCCCGACGCGGGCGTCGTCGTCGCCACGGTCCGGGCCCTCAAGATGCACGGTGGCGTCGGCAAGATCGTCGCTGGCAAGCCGCTCGACCCGGCGCTCCAGCAGGAGAACGTTCACGCGGTCACGGCCGGCGCTGCCAACCTCGCCAAGCAGGTCGAGAACGTCCGGCTCTTCGGCGTGCCGGCGGTCGTGGCCATCAACGCCTTCCCGACCGACACGCCGGCCGAGGTCGACGCGATCCGCGAGGTCGCGCTGGCCGCGGGGGCGAAGGACGCGGTCGTCGCGAACCACTGGGCCGAGGGCGGCGCCGGCGCGGTGGCCCTCGCCGAGGCGGTCTGGGCCGCGGCCACCGACGGGACGGCCGACTTCCGGCTGCTGTACCCCGACGACATGCCGCTGGCCCGGAAGATCGAGACGATCGTGACCGAGGTCTACGGCGGCGACGGCGTCGACTACGCGCCCGCAGCCTCGAAGCAGCTGGCCCAGTACGAGGCCCTCGGCTTCGGGAACCTCCCGATCTGCATGGCCAAGACCCAGTACTCGCTGTCCCACGACCCGGCGCTCAAGGGCCGGCCATCCGGCTTCCGGGTCCCGATCCGCGAGGTCCGCCTCGCCGCGGGAGCGGGATTCGTCACGCCCCTCGCCGGCGAGATGCGGACGATGCCGGGCCTGCCCTCGCACCCGGGCGGCGAGAACATCGACATCGACTCGGAGGGCCGGATCGTCGGCCTCTTCTGAGCACGTGTCGCGCCGGGGCGGGGGGATCCGAGCGCCCGACGCCCGGCGAGGCGAGCCCCGGCGAGGCGAGCCCGGCGCGTCGGGGCCGGCGCGGAGGTCGACTAGCCGGTCGCGCCCGAGGCGATCGCGATCGCGATCACGACGGCGAGGCCGAGCAGGACCCCGAGGACGCCCGCGCCCCAGGCGGGTAGGTCGATCGGCCCGAGCGACTCGGCGCCGTGGGCGTGGTCGTCGTGGCCGTGGTCGGCGCCGTGATCGGCGGACGAGCCGTGCGGACCGGTCTGGGCGTCGCCGGCGTGGGGGTCCGGTCGGCTCGGGGCGTTGGCGTCGGACATCGAGTCGCATCCTACACTCGGGCCGATGAGCCGCGACGTCGGCCTCCTGTTCGCGGGGCGGGCGGTCCGGATGTTCGGCTACGGCTCGCTGGCCGTCATCCTCGCGATCTACCTGTCCGCGGCAGGGCTCGACGCGCCGTCGATCGGCCTGCTGCTGAGCCTGACCCTCGTGGGCGACACGGTCGTCAGCCTGTGGCTGACGACCCACGCCGATCGCCTCGGCCGCCGCCGGACGCTCGTCGTCGGGGGCCTGCTCATGGCCGCGGCGGGCGTGGTCTTCGCCTCGACGAGCGTCTTCGCGATCCTCCTGGTCGCCGCGACGATCGGCGTCCTGAGCCCGTCGGGCAACGAGGTCGGGCCGTTCCTCGCGGTCGAGCAGGCGAGCCTCAGCGAGGTCATCCCCGACCGCCGCCGGACGGCGGTCTTCGCCTGGTACAACCTCGTCGGCTCGGTGGCGACGGCGATCGGGGCGCTGGCGACCGGTCTCGCGGTCGGAGCGCTTCGGGCGAGCGGCCTGGCGGAGCTCGACGCAGACCGGGCCATCATCTTCGCCTACACGGCGATCGGGCTCGTGCTCGTCGCGATCTTCGCCCTCGTGTCGCCCGCGGTCGAGGTCGTGGCGCGGGACGTCTCGGTCGCGGGCCGCCTCGGGCTCCATCGGTCGAGGGGCGTCGTCCTGCGGCTGGCGGCCCTGTTCTCGCTCGACGCGTTCGCGGGCGGACTGGTCATGCAGAGCCTCCTGGCGCTGTGGTTCCACGACCGGTTCGGCGTCCCCGAGGCCGTCCTCGGCGCGATCTTCTTCGGGGCGAACATCATGGCCGCCGTCTCGGCGCTCGCCGCGTCCCGCCTGGCGGCGCGGTTCGGGCTCATCAACACGATGGTCTTCACTCACCTGCCGTCGAACGTCCTGCTCATCCTCGTGCCGTTGATGCCGGTCCTGCCGCTCGCGGTCCTCGTCCTCCTGGCGCGCTTCTCGATCAGCCAGATGGACGTCCCGACGCGCCAGAGCTACACGATCGCCGTCGTCGAGCCGGACGAGCGCAGCTCTGCCGCCGGGGTCACCGGGATCGCCCGCACGACCGGGGCCGCGCTCGCGCCCCTCATCGCCGCGCCCCTGTACGGCATGGCGACCCTCGCCGCGGTGCCGTTCTTCCTGGGCGGTGGGCTGAAGATCGTCTACGACCTGCTGCTGTGGCGGGCATTCCGGGCCCATCCGGCGCCCGAGGATCCGCTGGCCCGTCGCGTGGCCCAGGGGTAACCGCGCTTCCGGCGGGACGCTGGCCCCACAGCCAGCGCGCGTGCTGCGTCTGCTGTTGGCTCAGGTCGGCTGCGGCCCGCCTCGGCGCCAGCCCGGATGCCCGAGTCGCCACCACACGAACAGGGCGACGACGGCGAGCGCGACGATCGCGATCGCGGTGTCGAACGGCTGGAGGGCGTGCCGGAGGTCGGTCCAGTGGGCCCCGAGCTGGACGCCGGCGAAGACGAGGGCCATCGACCACGGGACCGCGCCGGCGGTCGAGTAGGCGATGAACTTCCAGAGCGGCATCCGGGCCACGCCGGCCGGGAAGGAGATGAACGTCCGGACGATCGGCAGCAGGCGGCTGAAGAACGCCGTGGCGGGGCCGTACCGCTGGAAGAACGCCTCGGCCAGCTCGATCTCGTGCGGGCGGATCAGCAGGAACCGGCCCCACCGCTGGAGGAACGGCCGGCCGCCCCAGGCTCCGATCGCGTAGCCGATGAGCGACCCCGCCGTGTTGCCGAGGGTCGCGACGAGCACGACCAGCCAGTAGGCCCATGGCCCGCCGGTCAGCGGCTCGATCTTGCTCGGATCCGAGATCAGGAAGCCCGCGTACGGCAGGATGAGCTCCGAGGGGAGGGGGATCATCGCCGACTCGATGGCCATCGCCACGGCCACGCCGAGGTAGCCGACGGCGCCGTAGAGATGGTTCAGGAAGGGGATGACGATCTGGTCGATGAAGGCGAGCACCGCGCGCACGATAGCCGACCGGCGGCCCGACTATGCTCGCCCTCGTGACTGCGGCCGGCTCCCTCGCGACCGTGACGCTGACCGGCTCTGACCTCACCGTCGAGGCCGTCGAGGCCGTCGCCCGAGGTGGCGCGCACGTTGCCCTCGACCCCGCCGCCCGGGCTCGAATCCGGCGCTCGCGGGAGACGGTCGAGGCGCTCGTTGCCGAGGGCGCCGTGGTCTACGGCGTGACGACCGGGGTGGGGGCGCTCGCCGATCGGACGATCGCTCCCGGCGACGCCGTGCGCCTCCAGGAGAACCTCCTGCTGAGCCACGCCGCCGGCGTCGGCGAGCCGCTGCCGCGGGACGTGGTCCGGGCGATGCTCCTGCTCCGGGCCAACACCCTGGCCCTGGGCCTGTCGGGCGTTCGACCCGAGGTCGTCGAGCGCCTGCTGGCCTTCCTCGACCTGGGGATCCACCCGGTCGTGCCGTCCCAGGGCTCCGTGGGCGCGTCTGGCGACCTCGCGCCGCTCGCGCACCTCGCGCTGCCGGTCGTCGGGCACGGCCACGTCGAGCTGGGCGGCCAGGTCCTGCCGGGCCTCATGGCGCTCCGCGAGACCGGCCTCGAGCCGATGACCCTCGGGCCGAAGGAGGGGCTCGCCCTCCTCAACGGCACGCAGCTCATGACCGCCCTCGGGGCCCTGCTCGCGGCTGACGCGGAGCGGCTCCTCCGGACCGCCAGCGTCGCGGCGGCGATGAGCGTCGAGGCGCTCCTCGGCACCGACATCGCGTTCGCCGCGGCGCTCCAGTCGGCGCGCCCGCATCCCGGCCAGGTCCAGGTGGCGGCGGAGCTGCGATGGCTGCTGCGTGACTCGGGGCTCCAGCGGGCCCATCGCGGCTCGGCCCACAAGGTCCAGGACCCGTACTCGCTGCGCTGCGCGCCCCAGGTCCACGGCGCGGTCCGCGACGCGCTCGACCACCTCGGGCGAGTCCTCGCGATCGAGATGAACGCGGCGACCGACAACCCGCTCGTCTTCGCCGACGGCGGAGTCGCCGACGCTGAGGCCCGGGCGACCGGCGGCGGGCGCGTCATCTCCGGCGGCAACTTCCACGGCGAGCCGATCGCGCTGGCCCTGGACTTCGCGAAGCTCGCCCTGGCCGAGCTCGGCTCCATCTCGGAGCGGAGGGTCGCCCTGCTCGTCGACCCGCACTTCAACGGCGGCCTGCCGGCCTTCCTCGCCGCCTCCTCCGGGCTCGAGGCGGGCCTGATGCTCCTCCAGTACACGGCCGCGGCCCTCGTCTCGGAGCACAAGGTCCTGGCCCACCCGGCGAGCGTCGACTCGATCCCGACGAGCGCCAACCAGGAGGACCATGTCTCGATGGGCCCGATCGCGGGCCGCCACGCCCGCGCCGTCCTCGACGGCGTCGAGCGGATCATCGCGATCGAGCTGCTCTGCGCCACTCGGGCCCTGGACCTGCGGCTCGCCGAGCCCGCCCTCGCCGGGACGGCCCCTGGATCAGGCGTCGCGGCGGCCCGCGCGCGTCTCCGCGACGTCAGCCGGGCGTGGGACGCGGACCGCGAACCGGGCCCCGACCTGGAGGCGGTCACGCGGCTGGTCCACGACGGCGGGCTCGCCGACCTGGCCATCCCGGCGTGAGCCAGCTGCGGATCGTCGACGTCACCGACGAGGCCCGCTTCCGGGCACTCCCGCCGTGCGCCGATCCGAGCTTCGACCACCGAACCTGCGACTACTGGGAGGACGACGTGCGGGGCTCGAAGGCCGCCCGGTCGTCGTGGTTGTCCTCGGCGCCCGCCGCGCCGGCCCCGCGACCGAGCGTGGCGGACAACCCGTTCGCGCCGATCGGCGGTCCGTCGTACAACCCGTTCGATCCGCGCGGCGGGCGGCCGACCGGTGGCCTGCTCGCCGAACCCGGAGCCGGACCCGGAGCCGTACCAGCCGGGCTTGCGAGCCGTCCCGGAAGCCGGCCAGCGTTCAACCCGTTCGGGGACGAGGCAGGGGAGGCCCTCGACAACCCCTTCGCCCCGCAGCGCGAGGCCCGGCCCGGTGTGGCGCTGGACGCCCCGCGCAAGCTCCAGCTCCTCGGCCGCGGCCTTGCCGTCTTCGGCAGCTATGCCAAGGTCCTCG
>DATEZX010000222.1:0-4891 GCA_035255225.1 Candidatus Limnocylindrales bacterium | reverse complement strand
TTGCGAGCCGCGACGGCGGCCTCGGGCGGCACGGGCGCGCCGGCCTGGACGTACTGCTCCATCTGCTGCTGGACGCTCTTCATGAGCGCCTCGACCTCGACGTCCGATGGTCGCGGGACGGCCAGCTCGCGGATGCGTGCCCGCAGGTACGGGTCGACCTGGGCGAAGCCCTCGACCCGAATCCGCTCTTGGCCCTGGACGATCGCCCGAACGGTGCCGTCCTGGAGCTGGACGACCTGGGCGATCTTGGCCAGCGTCCCGACCTCGTACAGCTCGGTCGGGTTGGCGATGTCCTCCTGGTCCGCCACGCGCTGGGTCACCAGCGCGATGAGCCCGCCGCCGGCGACGGCGGCGTTGAGGGCCGCGACGCTCTTCTCCCGCCCCACCTGGAGCGGCACGATCATCTCCGGGAAGATGACCGTCTCCCGGAGCGCGACGAGCGGAAGCTCCTGGGTCTGTGTGGTTCGCTCGCCGGCCGGATCGGACGGTCGCTTCGGCATTCGGGTACTCCCTGTGGTGCTAGCGGGCTGAGGCGGAGGACGAGGTCGCCCGGGCGGCGGCCTCGTCCGCGTCGGCGGCTTCGGTGTAGAGGCGTTCCAGGATCCGGGTCCCGAGGCGCTCCTCGAGCTCGAACAGGATCCGGACACCGGCGAGGTTGACGCCGAGGTTCTGGGTCAGGTGGCGGATCCACATGATCCGTCGGACGTCGTTCTCGGAATAGAGGCGGATGTTGGTGGGCGTCCGAGCCGGGCAGACCAGCCCCTCCTCCTCGTAGATCCGCAGGGTGCGCGGATGGACGCTGAGGATGCTGGCCGCCACGCTGATGACGTAGACAGGCCGCGCCGGATCGCGCGGATCGGGTCGGCGGAGGGTCATCTGGCTCGGACGCTCGTGGCTTGTGGCGTCCTCGTCAGCCCTTGGTGGGCTCGGCGAGGGCCTCCTGGTCTGGCTTCGCATGGCCGTGCCCGTCGGTCACCGGCGAGATCCGGATCTGGCGAGGCTTGACCTGCTCGGCCTTCGGGATGCGGAGCCGGAGGACCCCGTCCTCGAAGGTCGCCTCGGCCTTGTCGGCCTCGAGACCATTCGGCAGGGTGACCGAGCGGCTGAACGTGCCGCGGCGGATCTCCTGGATGAGGTAGCTGCCCTCCTCGGCCTTGCGCTCCTCGGCTGTCTTGCCAGTGATCGTGAGGGTCCCGTTCTCGACGGTGATCTCGACGTCCTCTGGCTTGATGCCCGGCAGCGAGGCCTCGATCGTCAGCGCGTCGGCATCGGTCGTGACGTCGAGCGGCAGGTTCGGCCCCTCGAACACGCCGCCCCAGCTGAACGGCCGGAATGACTCATCGTCGAACATCCGGTCCATCGCCTGGCGGAAGGTCATGAGCTCGCCGAACGGCGAGCGACGGCGCACGATCGTCATCTCGTGCCACCTCCTGGTCTGCATCTGCCCGCAACGACGCCGTGACCCGGCGCCGCGCCCCTGGTCCGGCCCGCAGGCCGGAGTCCGGTCACCTCGACCGTGACGCCTCAAATCCTAGAAACCTGACAGTATCGTTGTCAAGAGTGCTGGGGGTATTGATTTCGTCATCGGGGAGCCCGGCCTTGTCCGGGTCACGGGCCGGGCTCAGGCGCCGGCCGCTCCGATGAGCTGATCCCGGAGCTGGGTCTCGCAGTCCGCCCGGCCGATCGCGATGACCTTGTCGCCGACCGCCAGGACCGTATCCGCGCGGAGCGGGGTCGCGACGCCGTCGCGGACGACGGCGAACAGGGCGCAGCCCTCCGGGACGGTGACATCGGCGATCGTCCGGCCGACGGCGGGCGAGCCATCCTGGAGGTGGGCCTCGATGATCTCGAGCTCGCTGTCGCCGAGGGCCGCGAGGTGGAGCAGCTCGTGGACCGGGATGTCCTGCTCGACCGAACCGAGGATCATCCGGGTCGGGCTGATGATCTCGTCGACGCCGAGGTGTCGGAACAGCTCCTCGTTCTTCGGGTTGTTGACCCGCGCGATCGTCCGCGGCACGTCGAAGTGGTGCTTGGCCATCTGGCAGATGACGAGGTTGTCCTCGTCGTCGCCGGTGACGGCGGCGACGATGTCGGCCCGGCTGCAGCCAGCTTCACCGAGGTACTTGCCCTCGCAGCCGTCGTTGGCGACGACGATCGAGCCGATCTCGTCGGCGATCTGGCTCGCGCGCGCCCGGTCCTTCTCCATGAGGACGACCTCGTGACCGGCCTCGAGCAGCTCCTTGGTGAGGTAGTAGCCGACCTTGCCACCGCCAACGACGAGGACGAACATCGCTCAGCCCTCCCGCCCGAGCGGCTCGGCCCCGAACGCCGGCGCGTGGCGTGGCTCGTGGTGGTGGGCGACCGCCGGGATGACCGATGGGACGCCGGAACGAGGCAGGCCGAGGAAGCCCTCGATCGCGTCCGACAGCATCGTCGTCCGGCAGATCGTCGCGATCCCGAGCTCGGCGTAGGCCGCGGCCCGGACCGGGTCGTTGACCTTGGCCATGGTCTTCTTGATGCCGAGGTTCTCGGCCGCGACCTGGGCGGCCATGACGTTGCGGTTGTCGCCCTCGGTCATGGCGAGCAGGACGTCCGCGTCGGCCGCCCCGGCACGGCGAAGGGTGTCCTCGTCGGTGCCGTCACCGCGAATCGCCTGTCCCCGGAAGTCGTCCGGGAGCCGGTCGAAGGCCCGGGTCGAGAGGTCGAGGACGACGACCTCGTGGCCGTCGTGGTCGAGCGATTCGGCGAGCACCGCGCCGACACGGCCACAACCCACGATCACGACCTTCACCGGGGCACCTCTGTCATCGCCTCGTCGGCCATCGGCTCGCGCACGACCCACACGGCACACGGAGCATGCTTCAGGACGTAGGGTACGGTCCGCCCGATCGCGAAGTCGCCGCCGAAGCGCTTCCGGTACGGCAGGCTGACCACGAGCAGATCGGCCCCCCGCTCGGCGGCCTCGTCGACCAGGGCGGCGCCCACCTCGCGGGCCTGGAGGAGGACCGGCTCGAGCCGGACCTTCACGGACTCGGCGACGGTCTCGGCGTGGTCGAGGATCTGCTGGACGCCTTCGGATCGGGAGGCGATGTCGGCGTCGAGCGGCAGCGACCACTCGATCTCCACGACGTGGACGCCGACGAGCGCCGCGCGGCTGGCGCGGGCGGACTCGGCCACGAGCCGGATGGTGCGCTCGTCTCGATCCCCTCCGGCGAGGGCGATGATCGCCCGCCGAAACGGCGGGCTCGATGGCTCGGACACGCTTGGCTGGGCTGCCTCGACTCACGCGACCCGGGCCCGATGTGAACGCTCCGCCCGTCGCGGCAGCGGCCACGATACACCGCCTTGACCTCTCTCGGGCCCCGCCGGGGGCGGAGCCGAGCCCTGACCGCGACGGGCCTCAGGTCCCGGCGGCGAGCCGCTCGATGAGGAAGGTCGGGAGCTTCGCCGCCCGCATCGCCGCCTGGACCGCGGCGACGTCGTAGGGCGTGCGCCGCCACTCCATCCGGCCGGCCTCGAGGTCGAGGAGCAGGAACGAGGCCGTCGGCAGGCCATCTCGCGGCTGGCCGACGCTGCCGGGATTGACGAGGGCTCGGTGGCCGCCCGGCGCGAGGTCGTCACCGGGCTCGCGGCGGAGCAGCTGGATCGAGCCGTCGAGATCGAGCCAGGCAACCGGGATGTGCGTATGGCCGTGGAGCCCGAGCGGCGTCGCCAGCCGGTCGATGCTCGCGCGCGCCGTGGCGCTCGTCAGGACGTACTCCCAGATCGGCTCGCGCAGGCTGCCGTGGACGAGCTCTACACCGGCCTCGGTTCGCCGCGGCGGCAGGCCCTCGAGCCACTCACGAGCATCGGGTGCCAGGATCTCGCGGGTCCATTCCATGGCCCGCCGAGCGTCCGGGTTGAACCACTCGATCTCCGAGCCGCCAAGGGCAGCCGCGTCGTGATTGCCGCGGACCCCGATCGCGCCGACGTCGCGCAATCGCCGCACGACCCCATTGGGATCGGGCCCGTAGCCGACGACGTCGCCGAGGTGCCACACGGCGTCGACCGCCCCGGCTGCGGCGAGGACCGCCTCGAGCGCGACGAGGTTGGCGTGCACGTCGGAGACCACCGCGACCCGCATCGCGACGGAGCGTACCAAGGGGCCAAGCCGTGGGACCCGGCGGTCGCCCCCGTTACCAGGGGTGGCGGCGCCGCGCCGCGGCGTCGCGGGGATATCCAGGCGGCGTCGTGCCGATCCTGCGGATCTCGACGAGCACGTGGCCCTCGAGGCCGGGGATGGCTCGTCCGGAAGCCGCCGGCGGCGAGGCCGGGCGAACGGTCGGGTCGCTCGCGCCGAGGGCCGCGGCGGCCCGGCCCGCGGCCTCGAGCTCCGCGGCGAGCTCACCCCGCTTCCAGGCGATCAGTCGGCCGCCGGGCCGGAGGAGCGGCAGCGCCAGCTCGAGGAGCTCTGCCAGCGAGGCCACGCCGCGGGCGGTGACGACGTCCCAGCCCGGCTCGCCCGGCGGGCGTGACGCGGCGACGGTCTCGGCTCGGGCGGCGACGACCGTCACGCGCCGGGCCAGGCCGGTGGCTGCCGCGGCGGCCTCGAGGAACCTCGCCTTCTTGGCCACCGAGTCAACGAGGGTGAGGTGCGCGTGAGGCAGCGCCGCCGCCAGGGGAAGCCCTGGGAAGCCGCCCCCGCTGCCGAGATCGAGGACTCGCCGGGCGCCGACGAGCAGCGACGCCGCGGTCAGGCTGTCGACGACGTGGCGCGTCGCGATCGCCTCGGGGTCGGTGATGGCCGTGAGGTTGATCGCCTCGTTCCAGGCGAGGAGCAGGCGGACGTGGGCCGCGATCGCGTTCCGGGCCGTGGCCGGCAGCGACAGCCCGAGCGCGAGCAGGCCCCGCT
>DATEZX010000221.1:0-2607 GCA_035255225.1 Candidatus Limnocylindrales bacterium | reverse complement strand
AGGACGTTCGCCAGCACGTCTTCGAAGCGCGCGGCGGCGCCGTCGGGTCGCGACGCCGCGATCACGGCCAGCGGCTGGCGCGTCGTCTCCGCGGCGCGCACCAGGTACTGCAGGAGCGCGAGCGACTGCGCATCCAGCCATTGCAGGTCGTCGACCGCGATGACCAGTGGTCCGAGCTCTCGCGCCGCTCGATGCGCCGCCTCGAAGACGGGCAGCCCGGTCTGGCCCCGTGGATCCGACGATCCAAAGACGAGCGCTTCGAGCCGAGCGCCGTGGCCCGGAACCGTCGCGAGTCGGCGGATCACGTGGCCCATGGCCGCGAGCGGAATCGACTCGATCGGCTCGAACCCGGCGACCAGCACGGTCCTGTCCGGGTCGGCATCCCGGAGCACTTCCCGAAGCAGGCGCGACTTGCCGCTTCCGGGCTCACCGGAGACGAGCGCCGCGGTCGGGCCACTTGCGCGCCTGGCCGCCGGGACCAGCCCGCAGAGAGCCTTCAGCTCGAGGTCGCGACCGACGAACGGGACGCCCACGTCCCCGAAGCGTACGCCTGTGCGGGGCGCCGGAGCTCGCACAGCTTCACCTGCGAGGCCCCCGACTGGAGGCTCCCGGCTTGCGCCTAGCCGTCGACCTCGCCTTCGTGGAGGCCGCCGGCCGCTGCCGCCTGGCGCGCGATCTCCGACGGATGGGTCGCGACCGCTTCGACCGCCTCGCCGAAGATCCGCACCGCCGTCTCGATGTCGGCCGCCGACGCGACGAGCGGCGGGCACAGCCGGACGGTCTGCTTGCCGCACTCGAGGACGAGCAGGCCGCGCTGGAAGCACGCCCACTGGACCTCCTCGGCGAGCTTCGGGTCGGCGAACTCGACGCCGATCATGAGCCCGAGGCCTCGGACGTCGAGCACCGACTTCGGGAACCGCGATCGGATGCCGCGGAGACCGGCCATCGCCTGGTCGCCGCGGGCGGCGGCGTTGTCGATGAGCCCGTGCTCGAGCAGCTCGATCGTGGCCAGCGCGGCGGCGCAGGCGACCGGGTTGCCGCCGTACGTCGAGCCGTGGGCACCGATCCCCCAGTGCTCCATGATCTTCGCCGGCGCGACCATCGCGCTGAGCGGCATGCCGCTGGCGATGCCCTTCGCGGCGAGCAGGATGTCCGGCTCGACGCCCCAGTGCTGGATCGCCCACATCTTCCCGGTCCGGCCAGCGCCGGACTGGATCTCGTCGACGATCAGCAGGATGCCGTGCTTCGTGCACAGCTCGCGCAGGCCCTGCAGGAAGCCATCCTCCGGGACGATGTAGCCGCCCTCGCCCTGGATCGGCTCGATGACCACGGCCGCGACCTCGTTCGCGGGCACGAGGCGCTCGAACAGCACCTCGTCGAACCACTTGAGGTCGTCGACCTTGCCGAACGGCGCGTGGAAGATGCCCGGCAGGAGCGGGTTGAAGCCGGCGTGGTACTTCGCCTTCGACGCGGTGAGGCTGACCGCCCCGTACGTGCGCCCGTGGAACCCGCCGAGGAAGCCGACGATGTACGGCCGGCCCGTGTAGTGGCGGGCGAGCTTCATCGCCACCTCGACGGCCTCCGCGCCGGAGTTGCCGAGGTACGTCCGGAGCCTCCCGGACATCGGGGCGATCCGCGCCATCGCGGCGGCGGTCTCGGCGTAGATCGGCAGGTAGAAGTCCGACGCCGAGTAGTGGATGAGGTCCGCGGCCTGCTCCTTGATGGCGCCGACGACGCGTGGGTGGCCGTGACCCGTCGAGTTGACGGCGATGCCCGCGGCGAAGTCGAGGAACAGGTTGCCGTCGATGTCCTCGATGGCCATGCCGAGCCCGCGCACGGGCACGATCGGGTAGGCGCGGGGCAGGCTCGGCGAGGTGATTGACTCGTCGAACTTGACGTGCTCGCGGGCCTTCGGGCCCGGGATCTCGGTGATCAGGTCCGGCAGTGGCCGATCGGCGATGGGCATGGAAGCGCGCTCGAGCGAGGAAGCGGTCTGGGCCACCGGAGAACCTCAGGGTGCATAGGGTTTATGCAGGTTGCATACCGGAGTCTACCAGCGCGACCTGCGCCGAAGCCGTGCCCGAGCGGCCCGCTCCCGATGAGCCGATCGGCCCGAGATCAGTCCACCAGGGTGGCTGGGATTAGCCGCCGTGGAAGTTCGGGTCCCAGCCGACACCCTCGAACGAATCGACGACGAAGCGCTGCCGGCAGATCAGCTGCGCCACAGCCGGGTCGTACGGGACCAGGGACGGCTCCGGCGCTTCGAAATCGCTCGGTCCCCGGATCGCGCACGAGCTCGCGCGGGCATCATCGAAGTGACCGGTGACCCGCAGGATCGGTGCTCCAAGGATGCCCGTCTCGTCCTCGAGGAACGGGATCTCCGGGAGCGGCGGCGGGAAGTTGAGAAAGAACGGGCCGAAGCGCTTCGTGAGGTCGACCGAGAGGAACGCGTCCTCGAACGGACCCGCCAGCCACACCGGAGTCGCGTCATACGGCGAGGAGCCGCCGCAGCCAGGACACCCGTAGGTGCCCTGGACGACGAGCGTGGCCCCGCCGAAGCAGGCCAGCTGCTCTGCGGGGAGCATCCCCGAGAGCTGTGTCAGGTCG
>DATEZX010000220.1:0-5323 GCA_035255225.1 Candidatus Limnocylindrales bacterium | reverse complement strand
GGGCGCGCCGCGCTGCCGGTTCTGACTACACGGCCGCCAGCATCCAGGTCCTGGAGGGCCTCGAGGCAGTCCGCCGCCGGCCCGGCATGTACATCGGTTCGACCGATGTCCGCGGCCTGCACCACCTCGTCTGGGAGGTCGTCGACAACTCGATCGACGAGGCGATGGCCGGCTACGCTCGGAACATCCGCGTGACCGTCACGGCGGACGGCCTGGTCGAGGTCATCGATGACGGCCGCGGCGTCCCGGTCGGGCGGCACGCCACGGGCAAGGACGCCCTCGAGGTCGTCCACACGGTCCTCCACGCCGGAGGGAAGTTCGGCGGTGGCGGCTACAAGGTCTCGGGCGGCCTGCACGGCGTCGGCGTGAGCGTGGTGAACGCGCTGTCCGAGTGGCTGCGCGTCGAGTCGGCTCGTGACGGCAGCGTGTGGGCCCAGGAGTACCGCCGGGGGAAGCCGACCGGGGCCGTGACCCGGATCGGGCCGCAGGGCGACCGACACGGCACACGGACCGTCTTCCGAGCCGACTCGGAGATGTTCGAGACGACCGAGTACTCGTTCGACGCCATCGCCCAGCGCCTCCGGGAGTCGGCCTACCTGACGAAGGGCGTCTGGATCACCCTGATCGACGAGCGCGCCGACCGGGAGCGGTCGTTCTATTTCGAGGGCGGCCTGCAGTCATTCGTGCGCCACCTCAACCGCAACAAGGAGGTCCTCCACAGCCGCCCGATCTACGTCGACCGGCGCGAGAACGGAACCCAGGTCGAGGTCGCGCTCCAGTACAACGACAGCTACGCCGAGACGGTCCTGGCGTTCGCCAACAACATCAACACGGTCGATGGCGGGACCCACGTCACCGGCTTCCGGGCGGCGCTGACGAGCTCGCTCAACGACTGGGCCCGCCGGGCCGGCGTCCTGAAGGACTCCGACGGCAACCTCTCGGGCGACGACGTCCGCGAGGGCCTCACGGCGGTCATCAGCGTCAAGCTCACCGATCCCCAGTTCGAGGGCCAGACCAAGGCGAAGCTCGGCAACGCCGAGGTCAAGGGCCAGGTCCAGGCGGCCGTCGCGGACAGCCTCGTGCAGTACCTGGAGGAGAACCCCGGCGACGGCCGGCGGATCATCGAGAAGTGCCTGACGGCCGCCCGCGCCCGTGAGGCGGCGCGGAAGGCCCGCGACCTCGTCATCCGGAAGGGCGCCCTCGACGGGCTGGCGCTGCCCGGCAAGCTGGCCGACTGCCAGGAGCGGGACCCCGCACGAAGCGAGCTGTTCATCGTCGAGGGCGACTCGGCGGGCGGCTCCGCGAAGCAGGGCCGCGATCGCCGGTTCCAGGCCATCCTGCCGCTCCGCGGCAAGGTCCTCAATGTCGAGAAGGCCCGCCTCGACAAGATCGTGGCCAGCGAGAACGTCCGGCCGCTGATCATCGCGCTCGGGGCCGGCATCGAGGGCATCGGTGACAGCTTCGACCTGTCGAAGCTGCGCTACCACCGGATCATCATCATGACCGACGCCGACGTCGACGGGGCCCACATCCGGACCCTCCTGCTGACGTTCTTCTACCGCCACATGCCGCAGGTCATCGAGGCCGGCTACCTGTACATCGCCCAGCCGCCGCTGTACCGGCTGTCGACGGGCAAGATCACCCGGTACGCCCAGTCCGAGAAGGAGCGCGAGCGGATTCTCAAGGAGCTCAACGTCAAGAACATCTCGGTGCAGCGGTTCAAGGGCCTCGGCGAGATGAACGCCGAGCAGCTCTGGGAGACGACCATGAACCCCGAGACGCGGGTCCTGCTGCGGGCCGAGATCGAGGACGCGGTCGAGGCCGACGGGATCTTCACGATGCTCATGGGCGAGAAGGTCGAGCCGCGCAAGGACTTCATCAAGGCCGAGGCACGGAAGGTCCGGAACCTTGACATCTGACCAGCTGCGCGACCCGCGCGGCGTCACGGGCGTGCCCGGCTTCCAGTTCGAGCCGCACCACTGCTTCGCCTGCGGCGAGCTGAACGAACAAGGGCTGCGCCTCGTGCTCCACGTGACCGCGGACGGCTGCTGGACCGAGACCACGCTGGCGCCCCGGTTCCAGGGCTGGGAGTCCGTCGCCCACGGCGGGATCGTGACGACGCTGCTGGACGAGGTCATGGCCTGGTCCGTCATCGGCCGCGGGACGTGGGGCGTCACGGCCCGGATCAGCGTGGCCTTCCGGAGGCCCGTGCCCGTCGGCCGACCGATCCGCGCCGAAGGCGTCGTGGTCGAGGACCGACGGCGCACGATCCGGACCTCCGGCCGGGTGCTGGACGCCGGGACCGGCGAGATTCTCGCCGAGGGCGAAGGAACGTTCGTGGCGGCGCCGCCCGAGCAGCTCGCGCAGCTGAAGGCCCGCTACCGACTCCGGCCCGTCGCGGACGAAGCGGGAGTGGCCGCGCCCACGGTGGCGGTTCGGGATACCACCGACAGCGTGGCTGGTGCCGCGACCGCCGGCCCGGCGACCGAGCGATGACGGTCGCGATCGGCGCCCGTCCGCCGTCGGCCGCGACGGTCCGGGCCACCGCGCTCGTCGGCGAGATGCTCCCGACGGCGACCGGCCTCGGCGCGGCCATCGCCGAGCACGTCGGCAACCCGGCGGCATTCGGCGAGGCGCTGGCGGTCGCCTTCGATCGCCTCGCGGACCCGGTCTACCGCGACGAGCAGTCGCGCGTCGCGCCCGGAATCGGGCCCGTCCACGGCGTCCGACTACCGCTCCTGACCGCCGTTCGCAAGGGTTTCGATCGCGCCACGCGGCGCGACTCCTCTGCGACCCTGCTCTTCCTCGCGGATCACCTCCTCCGGTCCTCGACGATGGAACCGCGCTGGTTCGCGATCTCGCTGCTCGATCGGACGCTGCGGGCCGAGCCGGAGCGGACCTGGCAGCTCCTTCGCCGGGCCGGACGCGAGGCGGGCGACTGGATCACCGTCGACACGCTGGCCCACCCGGTCGGGCGCGGAGTCCTGCGCGAGCCGTACCGCTGGGCGGAGCTCGAGCAGCTCGTCATCTCGCCGTCGCGCTGGGAGCGCCGCCTGGTCGGCTCGACGATCGCGACGATCCCGTTCGTGGATCGCCGGGCCGGCCGCCGGCCGGAGGTCGCGGCGCACGGCCTCGAGATCCTCGAGACCCTCATCGGCGACGCCGAGCCGGAGGTCCAGAAGGCCCTGTCGTGGGCCTACCGCTCGATGGCCGTGGTCGACCCGGCCGCCACGACCGCGGCCCTCGAGGCCGAGGCCCGGCGCGCCGCCCGATCGAGCGACGGCCTCCGGGCGTGGGTCATCCGCGATGCCCTGCCGAAGCTCGCCGGCACCGACGCCGATCGGCTCCGCGCGCTGCTCGACGGCCTCCGCCGCCGACCGGGCGCCGCGCCGACGTCGCGAGCCGCCGAGCTCGCTCACCGCTTCGAGGGCATGGCCCTCGGCCGGCCGGCGCCAGAGCCGCCGCTGACATGACCCGCACCGAGGCGACCGCGTCGTGACCGAGGACGCCGGCAACATCCGGGCCGTCTGGATCGAGGACGAGATGCGCGTCTCGTACCTCGACTACGCGATGAGCGTCATCGTCGCGCGCGCCCTGCCCGACGTCCGGGACGGCCTCAAGCCCGTCCATCGCCGGATCCTCTACACGATGGGCGAGATGGGGCTCTCGTCCACGAGCGCCTTCCGGAAGTGCGCGGCGATCGTCGGCGAGGTCATGGGCAAGTACCACCCCCACGGCGACGTCGCCCTGTACGACGCCCTGGTGCGGCTGGCCCAGGACTTCTCGATGCGCTACCCGCTGGTCAACGGCCAGGGCAACTTCGGCTCGGTCGATGGGGACGCGCCGGCCGCGATGCGCTACACGGAGGCCCGGCTGACCGCCGTCGCGGCCGAGATGCTGGCCGACATCGACAAGGCGACCGTCGACTTCGAGGACAACTACGACGGCACCCAGAAGCAGCCGACGGTCCTCCCGGCGAAGCTCCCGAACCTCCTCGTCAACGGCAGCTCCGGGATCGCGGTCGGGATGGCCACGAACATCCCGCCCCACCACCTCGGCGAGGTCGTCGACGCCACGATCGCCGTGATCGACGATCCCGAGATCACCTCGGACGAGCTGTGCCACCACGTGACCGGCCCGGACTTCCCGACGGGCGGCACGATCTTCCGCTTCGAGCGCCAGCGGAACTCGATCTCGGGCGACTGGGAGACGGTCGACGCGATCCGCCAGATGTACGCCCACGGCCGCGGCCGGGTCGTCATGCGGGCCCAGGTGGCGTTCGAAGAGGTCCGCGGCGACCGGGTCGCGATCATCGTCAGCGAGCTGCCGTACCAGGTGAACAAGGCGGCCCTCCTCGAGAAGATCGCGGAGCTCGTGAAGGACCGCAAGGTCGAGGGCATCGCCGACCTGCGCGACGAGTCGGACCGCGACGGGATGCGGATCTACATCGAGATCAAGCGCGACGCGAACCCGCACAAGGTCCTGAACAACCTGTTCAAGCACACCCCGCTCCAGGCGGCGTTCAACATGAACATGCTGGCCCTCGTCGACGGCCAGCCCCAGACCCTGCCCCTCAAGTCGGTTCTCCAGCACTACGTCGACCACCGCCGCGAGATCGTCCGGCGGCGGACCGAGTACGACCTCGAACGAGCGCGCGATCGGGCCCACATCCTCGAGGGCCTCAAGGTCGCCCTCGACCACCTCGACGCGGTCATCAAGACGATCCGCGAGTCGGCCGACGTCGACGTCGCGCGGACGAACCTCATGACCCGCTTCGACCTCTCGGAGCGGCAGGCCCAGGCGATCCTCGACATGCGCCTCGCCCGGCTGGCCGCCCTGGAGCGCAAGAAGATCGAGGACGAGTACCTCGAGGTCATCCAGCTCATCGCCGAGCTCGAGGACATCCTGGCCAACTCGGCGCGGGTCCTGGCGATCATCAAGGACGAGCTGCGCGACCTGAAGAAGCGCTACGCCGGCGAGCGCCGGACGCGGGTCGCCGAGGACTCCAGTCGCGAGCTGACCGACGAGGACCTCATCGCCGACGAGGACGTCGTCGTGACGATCAGCGGCCGCGGCTACATCAAGCGCCAGCCGGTCGCGACCTACCGTCGCCAGGCGCGGGGCGGCAAGGGGATCATCGGCCACGTGACGCGCGAGGAGGACGCCGTCAAGCACCTCCTCGTCGCGAACACCCACGACTGGGCGCTGTTCTTCACCAACCGCGGCCGGGTGTTCTCGGCCAAGGTCCACGCCATCCCCGATGCCTCGCGTCAGGCCAAGGGCCTGCCGATCATCAACATGCCGGGCGTCCAGGTCGAGGCCG
>DATEZX010000219.1:0-3107 GCA_035255225.1 Candidatus Limnocylindrales bacterium | reverse complement strand
CGTCGAGCTCGTCACGCGCGATCCCGAGGTCGATCACCTCGGCGCCGGCAGTCATGACGAGGGCTCGCAGGCCCGGCCCGTTCGCGTCCGGGATGCCGGACTCGCCGAGCGGCTCGCTCGCAGCCCGGACCTCGTTGCCCGTCGCGAGCACGGCGACTCGCGGACGGGGATGCACCCGGACCTGCGGGACGCCGGCGCCGGCGAGGAGCGCGACCTGCGCCGGGCCGATCGCCGCGCCTCGTGACAGGAGTCGGTCGCCGGCCCGAAGGTCGCTGCCGGCCCTGCGGACGTGCGCACCCGGCGCGACCGCGGCGTGGACGAGGATCCGATCGGGCAGCGGGCCCTCGGCGGTGTGCCCGCGAGCCGCCCGTATGCCGCCACGACCGCGCGCGGCACGCGACGTGCGAGTGGCGCCTTCGCCGCGCGGCTCGCTCGTGATCTCGACCTGGGCGATCGCGTCCGCGCCGCCTGGGATGGGGGCCCCGGTCGCGATCCTGAGGGCTTCCCCCTCCCCCAGCGATGTCTCTCGTCGCGCGCCACCGGCGGCAGCGTCGCCGACGACTCGCAGCTCGACGGGCGAGGCCTCGCCGGCCCGCGCCACGTCGGCCGCCCGGACCGCGTAGCCGTCCATCGCCGAGTTGTCCCACGGTGGCAGCGTCACGGCGGCGAGCGCGTCCTCGGCGAGCACCCGGCCGAGCCCCGCCTCGATCGCGATGAGCTCCGACGGTGCATCGTGTGCCCGCCGGGCGAGCTGAAGGATCCGGTCCTGGGCTTCCTCGACGCGCATGAGCGCCTCGACCATCGTGGACCTCGCCCGTGATCGCGCGGCTACGCGTCAGGGCGCCCGCGGCCGGGCGTGCCGGCGCGTCCGAGGCGTCCCGCCACCACCGATCGGAGCCCCGTCCGGGTGAGGAGACCGACGAGGCGCCCGCCCGCATCGACCACCGGGAGCCCGTCGACGACGGCCCGGCCGATCGCGGCCACCGAGGCCGCGAGGTCGTCCTCCGGCTTGAGCAGCACGAGGCGTGGCGGCTGGACCATGACGTCCTCGACTCGGGTCGTCGGCCAGCGATTCTGCCGCACGCCGCGGACCTGCCGGACGCCCACCAGCCCGACGACCAGATCGTCCTCGACGACCGGCACCGCGACCATTGGCGAGGTTCCATCGAGCAGCTGGCCGGCGAACGTGTCGAGCGTCAGGGACCGATGGACGGTCACCGTCGCGGGCTCCATCGCATCCCCGACGGTCAGCCCGCCGATGAGCTCGTCGACGCGGACGCGATCCCCGATCGTGCGCGCCGAGAGGATCAGGAACCAGCCGGCCAAGGCGAGCATCGCCCCGTTCCACGTCCCGCCGAGGGCGATGAGCACGAACCCGAGCCCGACCGCGACGAGGCCGGAGACCCGGCCGCTCGTCGCCGCCGTGCGCCAGCCGGTTCGCTCGGACCCGCTGCGGGCCCAGGCCAGGGCTCGAATGACACGCCCGCCGTCGAGCGGGTAGGCCGGCACGAGGTTGACGGTCCCGAGCAGCAGGTTGAGGACGAGGAGCGCGGCGAGGATCGTGGCCACCAGCCTCCCGTCGCCGCCGATCGCCGCGGCGCCCGCGCCCAGGATCGCGCAGGCGCCCGCCACGCCGAGGCTGGCCAGCGGGCCGGCTAGCGCGATCGCCAGGTCGTCGCGAGCGGCTGGCGCCGTCGGGTCGAGCGGCGTCGCGCCCCCGAAGAACGAGACCGCGATCGCCGGAACGGCGATGCCGCGCCGGCGCGCGACGATGGCGTGCACGAGGTCATGGATGGCCGAGCTCAGGAAGAACCCCGCCGCGACGACGCCGCCGAGGAACCAGGCGAGTGCCGGCTCGATGTCCGTCGCCACGGCCTGGATCTCATCGACGGCGAGGACCCCGATCAGCGCCAGCACGAAGACCCAGCCCAGCTGGACCCGGATCTCGATGCCGAGCACGCGAGCGACCGGCACGCCGATCACGGGCGGCCACCCGCCGCGACGGCGGCGCGCCGTCGCGTGTACCAGGCGACGGCGAGTGAGACCGCGATCGCCACCGCGCCGAAGGTCAGGACGGTCTCGGACCAGAACGGCTCGGGGAACAGCTGGACGAGCTTCTGGGTGCGCGGGTCGAAGTCGAAGTTGCCGCCCGGGAACAGGATCCGATGGAACAGCTCGAAGGCGAGGTCGAAGGCCGCCACCGCGAAGACCCCGAGCACGACGAGCAGGATCGCGAGCCAGGCGGCGCCGCGACCGACCGCGGCCCATACGACGGCGACGGCCTCCGTGTGTGCCTCACCGGCGCTTCGTGAACGCGCGAGCCAGGCGGCGACCATGAGCGCGGCGAGCGAGATCACGACCACGATCGCGAAGGCGTCCAGGACGCCCCGCACATCGCGCATGTGGGATTGCTCGGCCGGGTCGAGCACCGGAGCCAGGCCGGAACAGCCCTCCAGGCGAGGACACGGAGTCTGGACATCGAAGGCCCCACCGAGCAGGAGGTCGTGGACGATCGAGCCCGTGACCTGGTGGACTTCGTCTGGCGAATAGCCCGTGAGCAGCGCCGACCCGGCTCGGCCCTGCTCGAAGTCGATCCACGTCGAGCTGAAGAACGGGACCATCGTGGCCCCGAGGATGACGATCGCAGCCGCCAGGGAGACCAGCGCGGCAGCGACGCGAACCCACCACGGCATCGCGTGGATCGGGGTCGCCGGAGCCGCGAGCGCGGCCACCGGCCTATTCCTCCTCGAGGGTTCGAGCCTGGTCCCACCAGCCGCGAAGGATGAGATCGCTCGGGAGCTCGAGGTTCAGCTCCGTCGCCCCCCGCGCCACCTTCGCCTTGAAGGCCTCGAAGTCGACGGCGAGGATGTCGCGAAGTCCCTCGAACCCGCTCTGCATCAGCAGCCGGTGCTCGGTCGCGCCGAAGCCGGCGAGGTTGAGCATCAGGGCCTCGTCGCGCCAGGTCAGGACGTCGTTCGTCGAGGCGTCGACCTGGTCGGCCAGGGTCTGGCGCCGGGTCGGGGTCTCGCTGACCTCGAGCAGCAGGCCCGTCGTGAAGACGCCCTGGCGCGCCAGGCGCTCGAGGTGGACGGGTTCGATGCGGGTCA
>DATEZX010000218.1:0-3336 GCA_035255225.1 Candidatus Limnocylindrales bacterium | reverse complement strand
CGACCTGAGCGCGAGTGACGGCGGACCTCCGCCGGGCTTCACCGCCGAGGCCCGGGCGACACCCCCCGGTGCCGGCAGGCCATCGACCCGTCCGGAATCCGCGCCGCCGCCGAGGATGCGGCTCGCCGGCGCCGAGCTCGTCCAGAGCCGCGAGATCCTGCCCGGCCAGTGGCTCCAGACCTACCTGGCGCCCGAGCTGATCGCCGGCGCGAGGGCCGGCCAGTTCGTCCATGTCAGGACAGGCGACTACTCGGGCCTGGTCCTGCGGCGGCCGTTCTCGATCAACACGATGGACCCGCTCGCGGGCACCCTGACGATCCACTTCCGGGTCATCGGCCGGGGGACAGCGTGGTTCACCCTCCTGCGGCCCGGCGACCGCATCGAGATGCTCGGACCGCTCGGCCGGCCGTTCGAGGTCGATCCGCGGAGCCGCCACCTCCTGCTGGTGGCCGGCGGCCTCGGGATCGCCGGCGTGCGATCGCTGGCCGACGAGGCCATCCGGGACGGGCGGCAGGTCACGTTGCTCTTCGGCGCGGCCTCGGCGCGCGACGTCTACCCATCGGCGCTCCTGCCTGATGAGGTCGAGTACCTCGTCGCAACCGACGATGGATCGCTGGGTCATCACGGCTTCGTGTCCGAGCTCGTGCCGGACTACGACGCGTGGGCCGACCAGGCCTTCGCGTGCGGGCCGCTGCCGATGCTGCGGACCCTTGCGCGGCTCGCCGCGACCCGCCGCGCCCGACTCGGCGTCGCGGCGCTCGGGCGGAAGCGCGGCGCGGGTCGCGCGCCGGCATCGGGCTCGCCGCTGGCGCGACGGAAGGCCTTCCTCCAGGTCTCGATGGAGCAGAACATGGGCTGCGCGGTCGGGGCCTGCCTCGGCTGCGTCGTGAAGCCGGTCGCCGGCCCGCCCGTCCGGGTCTGCCGGGAGGGTCCGGTGTTCGCCAGCGAGGAGCTCGACTGGGAGGGGGGCTGGTGAAGGCCAAGCGGCGGGTCGTGACGAGCGCCGGGAGCGCCGGCGGCGGACCCGCCAAGCCGGCCCGCCGCCGCCCGACGGTCCGCCGGATCAAGCCGGCCATCGCACCCCTCCAGCGCCGCGATGGCCCGACCGGCGGCCAGCTCCCGCCGGGGGCGGCTCCAGCCTCGCCGCGCGTCCGACCATCGAGCGAGACCGCGGTGCGGTCCGCGGCGGGCCGATCGGCCACTGATGACCGGGGCCCGGAGGCCACCGAGCTCGTGAGCGAGGTCGACCTGTCGGTCGATCTCGGGCGGGGCCTCGTGCTGCGGAACCCGATGCTCGTCGCATCGGGCACGTTCGGCTACGGCATCGAGTACGGCGACGTGGTCGACGTCCAGCGCCTCGGTGCGATCTGCTGCAAGGGCACGACCCTCAAGCCCCGGATCGGGAATCCCACGCCGCGGGTCACCGAGACGCCGGGTGGGATGCTCAACTCGATCGGCCTCCAGAACCCCGGCGTCGATGCCGTGATCGAGAAGTACGCCGCGACGTGGGCGGGTTGGGACGTGCCGGTCATCGTCAACGTCGCGGGCGAGTCGATCGCCGACTACGTCGAGGTGGTGCGGCGGCTCGAAGGCGTCCCCGGCATCGCCGGGATCGAGCTGAACATCAGCTGCCCGAACGTCGGCAAGGGCGGCCTCCAGTTCGCGATCGATGCGGAGGCCGCCGGGTCGGTCACCGCGGCGGTTCGCCGGGCCACCGACCTGGCCCTGCTCGTGAAGCTCTCGCCGAACGTGGCCGACGTCCGGCCGATCGCGCGGGCGATCGAGGACGCGGGCGCCGATGCCCTGACGGCCGTCAACACGCTATCCGGCATCGCCGTCGCCCCGTCGCGGGACCGGCCGCTCCTCGGCAACGTCTTCGGCGGCCTGTCGGGTCCGGCGATCAAGCCGGTCGCGCTCAAGGTCGTCTACGAGGTCGCCCAGACCGTGGCCATCCCGATCGTGGGCATCGGCGGCATCACCGAGCTTGCGGACGTCCTCGACTTTCTGGCCGTCGGCGCCGCGGCCGTCCAGGTCGGGACCGCGATCTTCGCCGACCCGGCGCTGCCGGTGCGCCTCATCGACGAGCTGGCCGGGGAGTGTCGGCGGCGCGGCCTGGCGAGCCACCGGGAGCTCGTCGGCACGGCGCTGCCGAAGCGGGCGACCGCCTCATCCGCCCGGGGAGTCGAATACCGGCCCTAGAGCGGGCGCGCCCTCGGGGAACCGTGGAGTGCCGCACGTCGTCTGCCGACCGAAGCGGGCCGACACGAACCCGAGTTCGGCCCGACCGCGAGGAGAGCCCAGGTCATGGCTCGTTCGAAGGTCCGGCTCAGTGGCCGCTTCGGCCGCCTCATCGTGCTTCTTGCCGTCGTCGTCGTGGCGGCTTGCGCGGGCGGCGCGCAGCTCAACACGATCGGTTCGGCGGTCGACCACCCGGCCGCCGCGCCCGCAGCCGACGGCGAAGCGAATCCGCAGAGCGGCACGGTCTTCGGGCCGAGCACCGATGGCACGAGCCGCAGTGTGCCCGGGACCACCGCAACCTACGACGTCAGCCGCCCCGACCTCCTGATCATCAAGACCGGCACGCTCTCGCTCCAGGTCGCGGGCATCGACGACGCCCTCGCCGCCGCCTCGACCAAGATCGCGGCCCTCGGCGGCTACGTTTCCGGGTCGGACCGCTCCGGCGACGGCGACCAGCAGGTCGCGACCGAGACCTATCGGATCCCGGCTGCCCAGTGGGACGCGGCCCTCGTCGCCCTTCGCGGGCTCGCCGGAAAGGTCCTCGCCGAGCAGACCCAGACACAGGACGTCACCGGCGACGTCCTCGACCTCGGGGCGCGGATCACGAACCTGCAGGCCACCGAGTCCGCCCTGCAGGCGATCATGGCCAAGGCCACCAAGATCACCGACGTCCTGGCCGTCCAGCAGCAGCTCACCGACGTCAGGGGGCAGATCGAGCAGCTGTCGACCGAGAAGAAGCACCTCGAGGGCCAGGCCGCGTTCTCGACGCTGACCGTGAGCTACAGCCTCAAGGCCCAGGCCGCGGTCGTCATGAGCCAGAAGCAGTTCGACCCGAACAGCGAGGTCGACAAGGCCTCCGCCAGCCTCATCGAGGTCCTGCAGGCCCTCGCCACGGCCGGCATCTGGTTCGCGATCGTGTGGCTCCCCATCCTGCTCGCGCTCGGCGTGCTGGCCGGCGTCGCCTTCCTGATCGTGCGTCGGGTGCGCCGCAATCGCATCGGCCCGGGTTCGATCCTGCCGACCCCGACGGCGCCCGCCGCGGAAGCCTGAGGACGCACGCGGCCTTCGCCACGGCGGGGGCCTGAGCCACCACGGGTC
>DATEZX010000217.1:0-3775 GCA_035255225.1 Candidatus Limnocylindrales bacterium | reverse complement strand
CGGCTGGTCCGCCCGCCCGCCGATCGACGTCCCGGTCGATCCCGACTGCGTCACCGCGGTCCGGGACGCCGCCGAGCTCCTCGCGTCGCTCGGCCACGACGTCGACGAGGCGAGCCCCGAGTTCGAGGGAAGCGTGATCGTCGATCCCCTCGCGACCGTCTGGGCGGTGGGCAACGTGGACGACGCGCGGTTCTGTGAGACGGTCCTCGGCCACCCGCTCCGGCGGGACGACCTCGAGGTCACGACGTGGGAGCTCGTCGAGTACGGTCGGACCCGGTCGGCGATCGACCTCATGGACGCGGTCGCCGCGTTCGGCCGGGCGACCCGGCAATTCGCGGCGTTCTTCGAGACTCACGATGCGTGGCTCACGCCGACGCTGGCCCGGCGTCCGCAGCCGCTCGGCGTCCTGAACCAGTCGCTCGGTGGCGCGACGGCCTGGCAGCGCTTCGACGACTCGTTCAACCCGTGGAACCCGATGGCGAACATCTCCGGCCAGCCGGCGATGTCCGTCCCGCTGTGGTGGACGGTCGATGACCTCCCGATCGGGGTCCTCCTGACCGGTCGCTACGGCGACGAGGCCGGCCTGTTCCGACTGGCGGGCCAGCTCGAATCCGCCCGGCCGTGGGCGGGCCGGCGGCCGCCGATCCACGTGACCACGCCCGACGCCGGTCTGCCCGGCGCCGGTCGGCCCGGCGCCTCGCGTCGCGAGTCGGAGGTCTGACGATTGGCCAAGCCGTTCCGGCTGTACATCTGCAGCGACATCCACGCCTCCGAGCGGGCCTGGCGGAAGTTCCTCAACGCGATGCGGGCGAACGTCTACCAGGTCGACGCCGCGCTCGTCGCCGGCGACCTGACCGGCAAGGCCCTCATCGCGGTCGTGCGGGGCGAGCCCGGCGGCGAGGAGTGGACGGCGACCGTCCTCGGCCAGCGCCGGGTGGCCCGGACCGAGGAGGAGCTGCTGGCCCTCGAGCGCTCGATCGCCGACCTCGGCTACTACGCCGTCCGCGTGACCGAGGACGAGCGTGCCGCGATGGAGCAGGACCCCGCGGTCGTCCGCCGCCACTTCGACGAGCGGATCGCGTCCAGGGTCCACGAGTGGATGGAGCTCGCTGCGGAGCGTCTCGACGGCTCGGGCGTCCCGGTCTACCTGATGCCCGGCAACGACGACGACCGGCTCATCGATCCCCTGCTCGACGACTCCACGTACTGCCAGAACGTCAACGAGCAGGTCGTCGAGCTGACACCCTGGCATCAGCTCGTGAGCATGGGCTGGTCGTCGCCGACCCCCTGGCACACCCCGCGAGAGCTCCCGGAGGAGGAGTTCCTCGATCGCCTCTCGACGCTGCTCAAGGGCGTCCGGGACCCTCGGAAGACGGTGATGATGACCCACGTCCCGCCGTTCGACTCGGGGCTCGACACGGCGCCGCTCCTCTCGCCCGACCTGCGGCCGCAGGTCACGGCCGGCGACCTGATGCGCGGCCCAGTCGGCTCGACGGGCGTCCGGGCGGCGATCGAGAGCTTCCGGCCCGTCCTCGGGGTGCACGGCCACATCCACGAGTCGGGCGGCGAGCGGCGGATCGGCGACACCGTCTGCGTCAATGCCGGCTCGGAGGCCAACCACGGCGTCCTCCGAGGCTACCTGGTCGACCTGTCTGAGCGAGGAGTCGAGCGGACGCTGCGCGTCGAGGGTTGAAGGCGCCCGATCCCTCGAAAATCGATGCTTCCGGCGCCCGGGCCGGTGCTAGTGTCCGCCCATCCCGGGGGCCTGTCGCACGGGATACGCGGAGAGGGGAGTGCGCGGATGGGCGAGGCTGGTAAGAGCCTGTTCACTCGGCAGTCGTCGGGGCTGGTGCGCGAGGTGAGCGTCACCAATGCCCTCTTCTTCAACACCTCGGCGTTCATCGGCGGCACGCTCGGGGGCGCCTATCAGATCGCCGTCCTGGCAGGCGTCCCGGTCGTCGTCGTCGGCGTCATCACCAACTGGTCCGTGGTGGCCTTCATCGTCGGCGCGCTGTGCGTGCTGCTGGCCTTCATCTTCGCGTCGCTGACGAGCGTCATGCCCCGCTCGGGCGGCGACTACGTCTTCTCGAGCCGGATCGTCCCGAAGATCGGGCCGTTCCTCGGCTGGCTGGAGAGCTGGGGGCTCGTCTTCGCATCGATCGCGCTGCTTCAGTTCGAGACGGTCCAGACACTCCGGAGCACCCAGGTCGAGGGCCGGATCATCGGCATCGGCACGGGCACCGACTTCTTCAACAACGCCAGCTCGTGGTTCACGGACGGGAACACCGGCGACGTGACCAGCTGGGCGGGCTTCATCCCGGCGCTGATCGTGTTCGCCCTCGTCGGGTGGGTCGTGCTCCAGCCGACCCGGACGTTCCACCGGATCGTCACCTGGCTCACGATCCTCGGCATCGTCGGCTGGGCCCTCACCGCCGTCTTCGGATTGTTGTTCTTCGATCCGAGCGCGTTCGCCGCCAACCTGCCGACCTACGCCAACGGCATCACGGTCGACCAGCTCACGAAGGCGGCAAGCGACGCCGGGCTGACGAGCGGCTTCAGCTTCGGGCCGGTCGACGGGACGACGTGGCCGTTGATGCTCATGGCAGGCGTCATGCTCTTCCAGTTCATCGGCTTCCAGTACTCGGCCTACATCTCCGGCGAGGTCCGCGGCAACGTCAAGCGCGGCATCCTCATCGCCGTCCTCGGCGCCCTCGTGATGGCCGTCCTCATGAACTCGATCTACGCCGAGGCCCTCGGCCGGCGGCTCGGCATGGACGCCCAGACCGCCTGGAGCGGACTCTGGTGGGGCTACATCGACCCGTCGAAGGCCGGGGTCTCGCTGCCGATGAACGCCCCGAACTACTTCCAGCTCATGGGCGCGGTCGCCCACCCCGAGCTGTGGCCGATCTGGGCCCTCGTCGGCGCCGCCTCCACCCTGTTCCCGTTCCTGCTGATGCCGGTCTACGTGATCTTCATCAGCCGGATCGCCCTCGCGTGGAGCCTCGACCGGCAAGTCCCGGAGTGGCTCGGCGAGGTGTCCGAGCGGCTTCGCGCCCCGTCGAACGCGATCTTCGCGACGCTGGCGATTGGGGTGGTCTTCCTGATCCTCTGGGCGTTCCCGGTCCTCAAATGGATCGGGCTGGGATCCCTGGCGCCGAGCTCCGATCCGGCCCTGGACGGCAAGCTGAACCTGGCCGCATCCGCCTGGTTCACGATCCTCGCCTCGTCCCTGAGCTGGATCATGCCCGGGATCAACGCGCTCCTGGCGCGCTACACGCGCAAGGACCTCGTCGCCGACGCTCCATATGTCCGGTGGCTCCCGCTGATGGGAGCCGTCTGGCTGGCCTTCACGGTCGTGCTCTACTGGTTCGCCGGCGTCGGACCGATCTACAACGCGATCTCGGGCGGGCAGGAGGCGCTCGCCTACCTGAACAGCTCGGGCGTGACGTTCGTCGGGATCATCGCCGTCGTCGGCATCGTCTGGTACCTGATCCAGTCCTGGCGCAATCGCCGGGCGGGGGTCCAGACCGAGCTGATGTACCGGATGCTGCCGCCCGACTAGCGGTCGGCTTCGCCCGACTTCAGGCCGGCGCCGGAGACTCCGGCGCCGGCCATCTCGTTCGCCGGGCCCGTCGTTCCATTGACACACCGCGCAGACTGCGCACGACGCAGCCGTCCCCAGGGTGGACACACTGACCCTCACCGTCAGCCAGAGGATCACGGAGCAGGGCACGGGCCTCGTGGGTCGCGAGACCGAACGCGCCTTCCTTCATCT
>DATEZX010000216.1:0-5215 GCA_035255225.1 Candidatus Limnocylindrales bacterium | reverse complement strand
CGCTGACGCGCGGACTCCCGAAGCCCTGAGACGCGGACTCCCGAGGCCTGATCCGGAGCCCGGAGACCAGAGGCGCCGACGCGCCGCGCCGACCCGCGACGTGCCTAGAGCGCGCCGCTCCGCCGTCGGGCGTCCTCACGCTCGATGGCAGCCTCGTCCTCGAGCGGCCCCAGGTGGTCGGCCGCGTTGTGCAGCCGCAACCTGGGGCGTCCGCCGCGGACCTCCACGACGCTGATCCCAGCGAGCGCGAACGGGAACGACCAGAACCTCGCCAGCGGCAGGTCGAGGAGGGCGAGGAGCGTGATCTTGAAGACCCCGTCGTGGCCGACGATGACGACCCATGGCTCGTCGGTCGGGTGCTCGGCGTAGCCGAGGACGTGGGATCGGCGCCGGCCGGCCACCGCAGCGGCGTGGGCGCCACCCGCCGCGTCGGTGCCACCCGCCGCGTCGACACCGACCTCCCCGGCGGCGCCGAGGTTGGCGAGGAGCGCGCGCAGGGAGGCCCGGACGCGGGCGTCGACCGCGGGCAGCGACTCGCCGCCGGGCGCCCACGCTGTCAGCGGATCCCGGCGCCAGCCCTCGAGGACCGAGCCCCAGCGTTCCGCGATCGTGGCGCCGGGCACGCCCTCCCATTCGCCCTGGCCGATCTCCAGGAAGCCGGCGTCCGGGACGAGGGTGGGCGCGCGGCCGTAGGACGACCCGCCGGCCATCGCGGCCGCGACGCGGGTCGCCGTCTCGGTCGTGCGCATGAGCGGCGAGTGATGGATGGCGATCGGCGGGCCCGAGGGGATCGGCAGCGCCGGTGGTCGATGCGGCTGGGCCAGGCGTTCGGCGGCGAGCTCCGCCTGGCGCCGACCGAGCGCCGAGAGCGGGGAGTCGCCCTGGCCCTGGAAACGGCCCTCCGTGATCCATTCCGACTCGCCGTGACGGAGGAGGACGAGCGTGGCGTCGAGGTCCCGCGGCAGCATGGACCCGGGCGGGCCGGACGCGCCGGGCGTGCCCGGCCCAGACGTCATCCGCCGGCGAGCGCGCCGGCCGGCAGGCCGTCGAGGACCTCCAGCACCCGATCCGCGACCTCGATGCCGACCGCCACCTGGGCCTCGGCCGTCGAGGCGGCGATGTGAGGCGTGAGGACGACGTTCGGCGCCTCGAGCAGCGGCGATCCGGCCGGAGGCTCGTGCTCGTAGACATCGATCCCGGCCCCGCCGAGCCGACCGTCGCGGAGTGCCTCGGCGAGCGCCGCCTCGTCGACGACGCCGCCGCGGGCCACGTTGAGGACGATCGCTCCCGGCTTCAGCCCGGCGATGGCGCTCCTGTCGAGGAGACCCGCGGTCTCGGCGGTGAGCGGGACGTGGAACGTCACGACGTCGGCCCGGGCGACGAGCCCGGACAGGTCGGTGACCTCGATGCCGTGGCGCTCGGCGACCTCGGCGGCGACGTAGGGATCGGTACCCAGGAGCCGCATCCCGAAGCCTGCCGCCCGGTCGGCCACGGCGAGCCCGATCCGGCCGAGGCCGACGATCCCGAGGACCTTGCCCCGCAGCTCGGTGCCGGCGAATCGCGCCCGTGTCCACTCGCCGCCGCGAGTCGAGGCGTCGGCCGCCGGGATGTGGCGCGCGACCGCGAGCAGGAGGCCAAGGGTCAGCTCGGCGGCCGCCACGGCGTTGCCGCCCGGGGCGTTGACGACCGCGATCCCGAGGCGAGCCGCGGCGGCGGCGTCGACGTTGTCGAGGCCCGTGCCGGCGCGACCGACGACCCGGAGATTGCGACCTGCCTCGAGGAGCGCCGCGTCGACCTGGACCTGGCTCCGCACGACGAGTGCGTCGTACGGCTCGATGGCGGCGCGCAGCGCCGCGGCGTCGAGGCCGAGCCGCTCGTCGACCTCGTGCCTCGCCGCGAGGCGGTCCAAGCCCTCCCGGGCGATTCGCTCCGCGACCAGGATCCTCATCCGACCCTCATCCGGCGGCGACGGCCCGTTCCGGCAGCCCGTGTGACTCCACCGCGGCGCGCTCGGCCTCGGCGACGGCGCGACCCGCCACGATGTCGCGGCCGAACTGGAGCGAGGCCTCCTCGAGGGTCGCCATCAGGCCCAGGATGTCGTCGACGGTGACCGATCCGAGGTGGCCGACCCGGAAGACCTTGCCGGTCAGCTTGCCCTGGCCGCCGGCGACGATCGCGCCGCGCGCCCGAAGCTCGGCGTTGAAGGCCTTCCAGTCGAGGCCCTCCGGGATGTGGGCCGCGGTCACGGTCTGGGAGCGGTGGGCCGGCTCGGCAAAGAGCTCGAAGCCGAGGGCCTCGAGCCCGGCCCGCGTCGCGGCGGCACACGCCGCATGGCGCGCGAAGACGGCGGCTCGACCCTCCTCGGCCATCAGGCGGATGCCCTCCTCGACCTGGTAGACCACCGCGATCGCCGGCGTCCACGGGGTCTCGCCCGACGCGAGGCCCTTGCGATGGCGCAGGAGGTCGAGGTAGAAGCGCGGCATGCGGGCCGTCGCCATCGCGGCCCAGGCCCGATCCGAGGCCGCGACCATCGCCAGCCCGGGGGCCGCCATCCAGGCCTTCTGAGACGCGGTGACGACCACGTCGGCGCCCCAGGCGTCCATCTCGAACGGGACGGCGCCAAGGGCGGACACGCTGTCGACCAGGATGAGGGCGCCGGGCGCGGCGGCGCGGATCGCCCCGATCAGCTCCGGTAGCGGGTTCATGACCCCGGTCGAGGTCTCGTTGTGCGTGACCAGCACCGCTCGGTACTCGCCCCGTCCGAGCCGCTCGCGGACCTCGTCCGCCGCGGCGGCCCAGCCCCACTCGGCCGCCATCCGATCGACCTTCGCGCCATATGCCTCGGCGATGCTGGCGAACCGGTCGCCGAATGCGCCGATCGACACGCCGAGCACGGCATCGCCCGGCGACAGCGTGTTGACGATCGCCGCCTCGAGGCCTCCGGTGCCGGCGCAGGACAGGATGGCGATGTCGCCGGCGGTGCCGAAGAACGGCCGCATCCCGGCCTGGATCCGGCCCAGCAAGGCCGCGAAGTCCGGCCCACGGTGGTTGATCATCTGCCGCCCGCCGGCCTCGCGCACGGTCGGGGGCAGGGGCGTCGGGCCTGGGATGCGGAGGTTCGGCTCGAAGCGTGTCACGGTCCACTCCAGGGTCGGTCGAGTCGGAGCGCGGGAATCCTCGCACGGCGCCCGTCGCCTGTCACAGCCGCAGGCAACCCCCGGCCGGCACTCGGCGCTCAGGCCTTGGCGTCGCGCTTCTCGGTCTCCGCCAGCTTGCGGCGGCTCTCCTCGCGCGCCTTGAGGATCCGGTCCCCGGCGCCGCGCGCGGCCTGCGGGGTGGGGAATGGGCTCCGCGGCGTATGGCCGGCCTCGCGGGCGGCGGCCCGGGAGGCGGCTCGGCGGGTCATCCGCTCCGAGATCGTCGACTCGTAGCCCTGGTCGGTCGGGAGGTAGTAGCGCCGCTCCGCGAGGGCGTCCGGGAGGTACTGCTGGTCGACATCGGCGCCGTCGAAGTCGTGCGGGTAGCGATACCCGACCCCGATGCCGTGATGCTTCATCCGAGGGTTGGCCGCGTTCCGAAGATGGAACGGCACGGGCAGCGAGCCGCGCTCGGCGACATCGCCCGCGGCGGCCCAGTAGGCCGATCCGGAGCGGTTCGACTTCGGCGCGGTGGCGATGTAGGTCGTCGCCTGGGCCAGCGCGTACTGGGCCTCGGGCAGGCCGACCCACTCCAGCGCGTCGGCCGCGGCGACCGCCACCGACAGGGCGCGCGGATCGGCGTTCCCGACGTCCTCGGAGGCGCTGATGATCAGCCGGCGAGCGATGAACCGCGGATCCTCGCCGGCCGCGACCATCGCCGCCAGCCAGTACAGGGCCGCGTCGGGGTCGTTGCCGCGAAGGCTCTTGATGAACGCCGAGACGGTGTCGTAGTGGCCGTCCCCGGCGCGGTCGTAGGCGAGGATCCGCTGCTGCGCGGCAGCCTCGACATCGGCGAGGCGGGGCGCGACCCGGCCCGCGTCGTCGTGGACGGCTTCGGCTTCGGCCAGCGCGATCGCGCCCTCGAGGACGTTGAGGGCCACCCGGGCGTCGCCGCCCGAGATCGAGACGAGATGGTCGAAGGCCTCGGTCGCGAGGGTCACCCCGCCGTCGGGCCCCAGCGATCCGGCAACCCCGCGCTCGGCATCCTCGAGCGCCCGCCGGACGACGGCGGCGATCTCCTCGTCCGTCAGCTGCTCCAGGCGCCAGACCCGAAGCCGCGACAGGAGCGCCGAATTGACCTCGAAGTAGGGGTTCTCGGTCGTCGCGCCGATGAGCGTGACCGTGCCGTCCTCGACATGCGGCAGGAGGGCGTCCTGCTGGGCCTTGTTGAAGCGATGGATCTCGTCGATGAACAGGACGCTCCGCTGGCCGTTGAGCGCCAGGCGCTCCTGCGAGCGGGCAAGCGCGGCGCGGACCTCGGCGACCCCGGACATGACCGCCGACAGCGTCTCGAACTCGGCCCCGACGGCCTCGGCCAGGATCCGCGCGAGGGTCGTCTTGCCGGTCCCGGGCGGACCCCACAGCAGGAGCGAGCTCAGATGGCCACGCTCGATCCCTCGGCGGAGCGGGCCACGCTCGCCGACGAGGTGCTCCTGGCCGACGAACTCGGCCAGGCTCCGCGGCCGCATCCGCGCGGCGAGCGGCTGGCGCTCCGGTGGTGGCCGGAAGAGCGCCTCGGGGCGGGCTCCGGCGAGTCGGGACGTTGGGCGACGGGCGGGCACGGACGGCAGTCTAGGCTCGCTCCAGCGCCGGGCGCGCCTCCGACGCTAGATCGAGACGACCCCCAGGACGTTGATGAGGATCGCCAGGGCGGCCAGGATGCCGATCATCAGGCCGCCGGTCAGGATGATCCGGCGAACGTCCCGCGCGACGTAGGCGTACTCGTGCGCAGCCCGGACCTTGAGCGGCGCGTTGACGTCGTCACCGAACGCCGTGAGACCGCCGGCACGGGCCTTCCGGCGGATCGTCTCGGCGAGGGCGGCGCGCTCCTGGGCGGCAATCGCCGCCTGGAGCTCCTCGGCGCGGCGGAGCTCGGCGTCGGTCAGGTGCCCCGACGAGGCCCGCGGCAGGTCGTCCCGACCGGCCTCCGGCTCGAGCGACTCGGCCAGCTCGGTTGAGTCGGCCGGCTCGAGCGACTCGGCCCGCTCGAGCCGGTCCGGCGTCGGTGGTCGGGCCGT
>DATEZX010000215.1:0-3615 GCA_035255225.1 Candidatus Limnocylindrales bacterium | reverse complement strand
ACGCGAGCCGCGAGCCGTTCTACGACGTGATCGGCCAGGCCGTCCAGGAGAACGTCGGCGGCCTCGCCGAGTCGTCGATCCGCACGCTGTTCGCGAACATCGCGCCGTCGACGACCTTCGATCCGTGGGTCGGCCTCGTGGTGCCCCACGAGCTCACTCACATCGTCTTCAACACGGCGACGAGGAACCCCTATCACTCACCGCTGCACTGGCTCAACGAGGGGCTCGCGGACTACCTCGCGATTGGCTATGACGCCGGGGCGCGGGCCAACGTGGAGCGTGCCGGGCGGGCCGGCGACCTCCTGCCGCTGCACGCCCTCGTCGCCCAGTTCCCGTCGCCGAGCGACCTGTTCAGCCTCGCCTACGACGAGAGCGTGTCCGCGATCGACTTCCTCGTCCGCACATACGGCCGCGATGCGCTCGTCGCGCTGATCCGCGGGTACGCGAAGGGCATCAGCGACGACGAGGCGTTCACGACCGCGCTCGGCGTCGACACCGCGGCCTTCGAGGCGGCGTGGCGGGCCGACCTCGGCGTCGACGAGCCGGTCCCGTACGGTCCGAAGCCGGCCCCATCCGGCCCGCTGCCGCCCGGCTGGGCGCTCTCGCCCGGGTCAAGCGCCGGTCCGACCGCCTCCGGGCCCGTGCCGACCACGAGGCCGTCGACGCCCGCCGGCTCGACGGATGTGGTCGGGCCGATCCTCCTCGGCATCGTCATCGCGCTGGTGCTCGTGCTCATCGCCGGCCTCGTCGTCAGCATGCGGCGGCTCAACCGCGGCGAGCCGCTCCTGCCCGTGCCCGGCGCCGATGCACCGATGCCGGATGCGACACCGGCGCCGCCGGACGAGGGGGCCGCCGCAGCCCTCGAGGCCCAACCGCCGGCCGGGCCGCCGACCACCAAGCCGTGACGACGATCGTCGGCCGCCTGCGCGGCCTGCCCAGCGTCCAGGTCACGCTGGCGGCCGCGCTCCTGGTGCTCGGATTCCTCGTCGCCGCCCAGATCGCCGGCGAGGGGCCTCGGATCCGCTACTCGACGGAGGAGCGCTCGCCGCTCATCGAGACGGCGCTCGGGCTCCAGGCGCAGCAGGAGGCACTGAAGGCACAGATCGTCGACCTGCGGGAGCGGATCGGCCAGCTGGAGGCGCAGGGTCCCGGCGCGGCGGAGTCGCTGAAGCGCCTGTACGCGGACCTCGAGGATGCGCGGGTCGCGGCCGGCCTGATCGCCGTCTCGGGCAAGGGCCTCGCATTCCGGCTCGAGGACGGCAACCAGGCCGGTGGCCTCGACGCGCTCGTGACCGCCAGGGACGTCCGCACGCTCGTCCAGGAGCTGTGGCTGGCCGGCGCCGACGGCATCGCCGTGAACGGGGAGCGCGTCGTGGGCTCGACGGCGATCCTCGACATCGGCGGGTCGATCCTCGTCAACTCCGCCTACCTCGCCGGGCCCTTCGAGGTCCGCGCGATCGGCCCGGCAGACCTGTACGACCGGCTGCAGGCCTCGGTCGCCTTCGTGCAGTTCGTGCAGAGGCGGATCGAGCCGTCCGGCCTCCGCCTGTCGGTCGCCCAGCCTGACAAGGTGGATCTCCCGGCCTTCGCCGGGACGGTCAACCTGCGCTACGCGCGCCCCGTAGCGACGACCGCGCCATGACGGCCGAGCAGGCGCCGCTTGCAGTCGTACGGCGCGGTGGGAGCCGGCTGCCCGTCGTCGTCGTGGCAACGATCCTCGGCCTGCTCGTCGTCGGGCAGCTGCGCGGGCAGGCCGGCGTGCCGGGGCTGTCAGGACTGACCGCCACCGAGCTCACGCAGCTGATCGCCAACCTCACCGCCGGCAACGACCAGTTCCGCAGGGAGGTCGCCGACCTCGACCAGCAGGAATCGAAGCTCGCCGAGGCGCGCGACCGCGGCGCGTCCACCGTCGACGAGCTCCAGAACGATCTGTCGCGCATTCGCGCCTGGGCCGGCCTGACCGCCGTGACGGGGCAGGGGATCGCGATCACCGTCCAGGGCCCGATCGGCGGCGATGGCATCGAGGAGCTGCTCAACGAGCTCCGGAACGCGGGCGCCGAGGCGATCGCCGTCGCCGGCGTGCGGGTCGTCGCGGGCGTGGTGGTCGCGGGCGCGCCCGGCGACCTGTCCATCGAGAACGCGCCGCTCGGCGACTCCTTCGAGATCCGGGCGATCGGCAGCCCGCAGATCCTCACCGGCACGCTCACGCGCACCGGCGGCGTGATCGCCCAGGTCGGTGCGACGTACCCCGACGCGCGGCTCGTCGTCTCGCCCGTGGAGACGATGACGCTGGCTGCAACGGATCGGGACCTCGGGCCGACGGATGCGTCACCCCGCCTCTGATAGAGTCCCGCCGATGCCCGCCGGACCGCCCCTCGAGCTGCTCCTGGGCGACGTCGTCCGGCTCCGGCGCGCCCATCCCTGCGGCGCCAGGGAGTGGCTCGTCGACCGCCTCGGCGCCGACATCGGCCTCCGGTGCCAGGGCTGCGGGCGGCACGTGATGCTGGATCGACGCGTCCTGGAGGCGCGGCTCGCGGGTTACGTGACCCGGGGCGATGCGGCGATGAGTGCCGCCGTGGCGCCCAGGCCGGCGCTGGAGGCGTGACCGAGCGGAAGCGGGTGGCCGCCGCGGCAATCGAGGCCGTCCACGCCGACGCAGAGGGCAACGGGCACTCGGCCGCGGCCGTGCTGCGGAACCGGCCGTTCCTGCTGCTCTGGCTGTCGCAGGTCTCGACGCAGATCGGCGTCAACATGGTCCTGTACGCCCTGACCGTGCTCGTCCTCGAGGCGACAGACCTCACCGCCGCCGTCAGCGGCCTGTTCCTGACCTTCCTGGTGCCCTCGGTGCTGCTGTCCGCGCTCGCGGGCGTCTACGTCGACCGGATCGACCGGCGGACGGTGCTCGTCGTGTCGAACGCCCTGCGCGCGGCGATCCTCGTGGCGATCTTCGCCGTGGGGCCGGATGTGCCGATGCTCCTGCTCCTGAACACGATCTTCTCGATCGTGACGGTGTTCTTCGCGCCGGCGGAGGCGGCGATGATCCCGGTCCTCGTGCCGCGCGAGCAGCTCGTCGCCGCGAACGGGATCTTCACGCTCACGCTCAACGGCGCCTTCGCGCTGGGCTACGCGCTCCTCGCTCCGCTCGTCGTGACCATCGGTGGCGGGCCGGCGCCGCTGATCATCATCGTCGGGATGCTGTTCGCCCTCGCGGCCGTGTTCTGCCTGACGCTGCCCTCCGACCCGCCGATCAAGCGACCGAGGCCCGGCTCCATCGGCGCGGTCACGGGCGCGGTGACCGGTGCGGTCAGCGAGGCGGGCCAGGCGGTCGGCGGCGTCTTCGCCCAGCTGCGCGAGGGGATGGGCTACATCCGCGACAACCGCACGATCGCGTGGTCGCTGGCGTACCTCGGGATCTCGGCGTCGCTGATCGGTGTCGTGGCCGTCCTCGGTCCGGCGTTCGCGCGCGACACGCTGGGGCTCAGCCCGAAGGACCTGATCGTGGTCGTCCTGCCGCTCGGCATCGGCATCGTCATGGGCGTGCTGCTGCTGAACAACTACGGCAAGTACATCGCGCGACGGCGCGCGATCGAGATCGGCCTCGTGATCCTGGGTGCC
>DATEZX010000214.1:0-2223 GCA_035255225.1 Candidatus Limnocylindrales bacterium | reverse complement strand
GGTCCTGCGCTGGTTCCAGGCGCCGTCGGCGAAGCCCGTGCGCTCCTTCCGGGCCGTGTTCGAGGCCGTCCGGGACGGTGGCGCGGCGGCCGGGGTGGTGCCGCTGGAGAGCTCGCTGCTCGGCACGATCCGCGAGACCCTCGACCTGCTCTACGAGTTCGAGCTGGAGATCGCGGGCGAGGTGAGCGTCCCGGTGCGCCTCGCGCTGCTGGGGCTGCCCGGCGCGCGCCTCGAGACGATCCGCACGGTCCACTCCATCGCCGCGGCGCTTGCCCAGGCGGATGTCTTCCTCCGGTCGCGGTCGTGGACGGTCGAGACGACCTGGAACACGGCCGGCGCCGCGCGCGCCATCGCCGATGCCGGCGACGCGTCGGCCGCCGCGGTGGCATCGCCCCGCGCCGCCGCCCTGTACGGCCTCAAGGTCGTGGCAGACGGCATCCAGACCGGCACGGACAACCGCACCCGGTTCGCGGTCATCGGGCGGGCCGATGCCGGACCGATGATCCGGGCCGCATCCGCGCCCACGGCGGTCGCCGGCAGTCCGAAGACGACGCTCGTGTTCGGCGTCGGCAACGTTCCGGGCTCGCTGTATCGCTCGCTCGGGGCATTCGCGTCCCGGGGCATCAACCTGTCGCGGCTCGAATCCCGGCCGTGGACCGGCCGCGGCTCACGCTGGGAATACGTCTTCTGGGCGGACCTCGACGCCGACGCGGGGGACGGCGCCTGCGCTGCCGCCCTTGCAGACCTCCGCGGCGAGGCGGAGATGGTCCGCGTGATCGGGACGTACCCGCGCGCCATCGGGGACTGACGGAGCGCGGTTCGCCAAGCACGGATTCCGCCTCGGTTGGATCATTACGGCCCGACCCACTGGAGGCACCCCGTGGACGACGCCTTCCGCGCCGAGATGGCCGCCGGCTACCGACTCGACGAGCCGGCCATCACCCTCGGCTCCCCGATGCTCGGCGACGAGGTCGCGACCGACGTCCGCGTCCAGGTCGCGCTGTCGCGGATCAACCGGCACGGCCTGGTGGCGGGCGCGACCGGCACCGGCAAGACGAAGACCCTCCAGATCCTCGCCGGCCAGCTCTCTGACCTGGGCGTCCCGGTGTTCGCCGTCGACGTCAAGGGCGATGTGTCGGGGATCGGCGCGCCGGGCGACCCGAGTGACCCCAAGGTGGCGGACCGCTGCGCCTCGCTGCAGTGGGCGTTCAAGGCGAGCGGCCACCCGCTCGAGGTGCTGTCCCTGTCCGGCAACCGCGGCGCGCACGTCCGGGCGAGCATCTCCTCGTTCGGGCCGCTGCTGCTCGGCAAGGTGCTCGACCTCAACGAGACGCAGACCTCGATCCTCTCGCTCGTCTTCCGCTACTGCGACGACCAGCACCTGCCGCTGCTCGATCTCGCCGACCTGCGCACGACCCTGAAGTTCCTCGCCTCGGACGACGGCAAGCCGGTCCTCGAGGACCTCGGCGGGATCAGCTCCGCCTCGCTCGGCGTGATCCTGCGGTCGATCGTCACGATCGAGGAGGAAGGCGCCGACATCTTCTTCGGCGAGCCCGAGTTCGACGTCCACGACCTCCTGCGCACGACGCTCGACGGGCACGGCATGGTCACGCTCCTCGAGGTCGCGGACGTGATGGACCGCCCGCGCCTGTACTCGACGTTCGTGCTGTGGATGCTCGCCCAGCTGTACGAGGGCCTGCCCGAGGTCGGCGACCTGCCGAAGCCGAAGCTCGCGTTCTTCTTCGACGAGGCGCACCTCCTGTTCAAGGACGCGTCCGAGGCGCTGCTCGAGCAGATCGAGCGGACCGCCCGCCTGATCCGGTCGAAGGGTGTCGGCGTGTACTTCGTGACCCAGGCCCCGACGGACGTTCCGTCGTCGGTGCTGTCGCAGCTCGGCAACCGGATCCAGCACGCGCTCCGGGCATTCACGCCGGAGGACGCCGACGCACTCCGCAAGGCCGCTCGGACGTTCCCGATGACGACGCACTACGACGTCGAGCGCACGATCACGTCGCTCGGCATCGGCGAGGCGCTCGTGACCGTGCTCTCGCCGAAGGGCGTGCCGACGCCGCTGGCGGCGACCCGGCTCGTCCCGCCCGATTCGCGGATGGCGCCGCTCACCGACCAGGAGCTCACGCAGCTGGTCGCGGGATCGCAGCTCTTCGCCCGCTACGGGACGGCGGTCGACCGCGAGAGCGCCCACGAGATCATCACGGCGCGCCT